>DATAFY010000213.1:0-3988 GCA_036257205.1 Steroidobacter sp.
GTCGCGGGGTTCGCTTCGGGCGTTCTGATGGGTGTACTGCATGCGCGGACCGCCGCGGGCTGGCGCGCGAGCCCCCGCGTTCAGGTCGCGGCCGGCCTGATCGGTCTCGGGGCGATCATCGCTTGCTGGTGGGGAGCGCTACAGTCCGTCAGCGCTTAGGATTGGGAAAGGCGCTGCATGCAAACCGCGCTAATCGCCTCAGCATAGGGCGATTTCTTACAGATGCGGCGCGTGTCTGGGGCGGCGCCGCGCGGCCGCGTCGCCGAAGACTGCGCCGGCTCAACGTCCGGGCCGCCTGAATGTGGCGACGATCGCAGGGCGCCTAGCCACGCGCGCTATGCGCCCTGCCGCGGCACAATCAGGTGATGTGAGTGCGCCTGCCGTCCGGCGAAATCGAGCGCAAGGAACCGAAGAGTTAAGCTCCGTGATTGCGACGGCTCCGACTGCCGCGTACGCTCGGTTCTTTGTGTGCGGCCGGCATTTTGCAAGGAAATACGGTCATGTTCGCTTCCCAAGGCTTTCATGATGGCTAGACGCAAGCTCAGAGCTGCGGTGCGCTCGGTCGTGCGACTCTCCAACGGCTTTCTCAAGGTGAATCGGTACGAATTCGAGACGGACAAACACGATGGCGGCGTGCACATCGTGGTCCGTGAGGTCATGGAGCGCGGCCACGCCGTGGGCGTGCTTGGTTATGACCCGAAGCGGGAAGAAGTCGCGCTCGTAAGCGAGTTCCGTCCGGGGTGCTTCGTGGCCGGAGATGATCCGTACGCGGCGAATCTCGTCGCTGGCGGGATTGCCGACGGCGAGACCGCCTGCGAGGCCGCGGTTCGCGAAATGAAAGAAGAGGCGGATCTTGATCTGCGCGACCCGCTCGTGATCCATCCGGGCGCTTATGTGAGTTCAGGCGGCACGTCCGAGAAGGTGACGATCGTCGTCGGCGTCATCGATACGACTCACGCGGGCGGCGTGCACGGCAGGGCCTCCGAGTCCGAAGACGCGCTCACAATCGTCCTGCCGGCCGCTGACTTCATCGCGCGCGTGCGCGGCGGCGAAATCGCGGATCTCAAAACGCTCGTAGCCGGGTACTGGCTCGCCGAGAATCGTCAGCGCTTTCACACACTGTGACGCTTCGTTAGGACCTGGCTCGGATGTCGCGGTTATCGCGCAACGTGTAGTCTTCAGACCGTCCGGTCTTCTAATCTCGCGCAGACGCGCCCGCACCCGTGCTCCAGCCAAAACCTGTCACACTCGAACGCTCGGGCATTCGACTCGAACCGCTCACAGTTGAGCACCACGACGCCATTGTCGCCGCCGCCTCGGACGGCGAATTGTGGAACCTGTGGTACACCTCCGTGCCTCGCCCGGAGGAGACGAGCGTCTGGCTCACGATGGCGCTCAAAGGATTGGACAATGGCGACATGCTGCCCTGGGCGGTCAGGGACATGGCGAGCGGCGCCGTGATCGGATCGACGCGATATCACGACATAGTCGCTGCAATAGATCGCGTCGAGATTGGTCATACATGGTACTCGGAAAGCCGTCAGCGCACGCACGTGAACACGACGTGCAAGCTGATGCTGCTGGAGCACGCGTTCGATGCGCTCGGCTGTAAAGTCGTCGGCCTGCGCACGGATAATTTCAATTTCCCTTCCCAGCGTGCGATCGAGGCGCTCGGCGCGAAGAAGGATGGCGTGATACGGCGTCATCAGCCGCGTCGCGATGGTTCGGCGCGCGACACGGTCATGTACAGCATTCTCGCGCATGAGTGGGCGGACGTGCGCAGGCATTTGGAATTGCGCCTCGCTAGGTACGCAACGTGATGGGACCGGCAGGTTGCGCCGAAAACCCCGCCTCGCGCGCGGGGTCAACGGATCGTTGTCCGCGGCACTTCCCGGCGCCGACTTGAGTGCATGCATTCCTGGGGACGTCGTGCGGACTGCCGATGCAGAAGGGACGATTGTCGCCGTCGTAAGCGATCCCTGAATGCGCCGGGCGATAGGCGTCTTCCGTGCGCCTGCGGCGAAGCTGAAACGATGAGCAATGCCCCGAATGAGCGCCTTGACTCCATAGCCCTGGCTTCTCTGAGTAAGGTGAGTGCGACCTATTAAACGCAAGCGATCCGTCTGCGTGCGACGACGTCGATCCTGTATCGCCGTGGACTTCCGTCCGGAAAACGCGAGGCAGTCCACAGTTTCGCGAGTTGGAATCTTGCGGGGCGCGGGACCCGCGTCCACGATTGGATCGGACATCTAGGCGCCCGCGTGCGAACGGGCGTTTTTCACCAAGCTTGGAGATTCGCAAATGACTCGAACGCTGCGCGCACTGACTGTTCTTGTTTCGGCGCTGATCGCGACGGCCGCTTTCGCTGACCCACCGGCGCATGCCAAAGCGCATGGTTGGCGCGCCAAGCAGGCATACGTCGGTTACACGGGCAGGGAATGGACCGAAGACTACGGAGTGGTCGAGGGGACATGCAATCGCAAGGCGGTCGGTACAGTCGTGGGCGCCGTCGTCGGCGGGGTCATAGGCTCGCAGATCGGCGAGGGTTCGCAGCGCACGGTGGCCACGGTAATCGGTTCGGTCCTCGGCGCAGTCATCGGCCGGGAAATCGGCCGCGATCTCGATGAGGGGGATCGCGCGTGCATCGGTCACTCGCTCGAACTCGCACAGCCTGGCCAAAGCGTCCGCTGGGTGAATGAGACGACCAATGTGACTTATGTGCTTACGCCCATCGAAGCGCGGGACGTGAGGAGCGGCTGCCGGAAGTTCAATCTGAAAGCCGCAAACGGCGGCGCATCTCGGTCGCGCGAAGCGCTCGCGTGTCGCAATAGTGAAGGAGTGTGGGCGATCAAGTCGTGACCACGGCCGTTGTCGGCAGAGATCGCACGGCGGGCGCTGCGCGACAAGTACGTTAGCTCGACTCTCTCCGGCGCACACGCATCGGAAAGCGGGCAGGAAGCCGCGCCGATTTCGGCGCGGCCAGCTCCTTCTATCCGTTTGGCCGCTCAGGCAAGCGCCGCAGTCAACCAGCGGGTAAGCGTTCGCGAGTCCATCGCGCCGGACTGGCGTGCGATTTCGCGACCGCCTCTGAACACGATCAGGGTTGGGACCCCGCGGATGCCGAAACGTGAGGCGAGCGCGCCCTCTTCGTCCGAGTTGAGTTTGGCGAAGCGTGCACGGTGCGCGAAGCGCCGCGCGGCGTCTTCAAAGTGCGGCGCCATCATCCGGCATGGGCCGCACCACGGAGCCCATACATCCAACACGAGCGGCAGGTCGTTGCGGGTCAGATGCTGCTCGAAGCTCGACGCGTTTAGCTCGATCGGACGTCCATCGAGGAGAGACTGCTGGCACTTTGGACAGCGAGGCCCTTCCTGCATGCGGGCGGTCGGGACGCGTACAACGGCCTCACAGCGGCTGCATACGAGGTGAATGTTGTCGCTCATGAGCCGTAAATGGGTCGCGGGGCGAGGGATTACAAGGGCGGGATGTAGTGGGCGGGAGCGGGGTCGGCGCGTCGGCTTTGCACTTCGCGTCAGAGCGCTGTTATAGAAACAAGGGTGATCCGCCAGTTCGGGGCGGCGGCGCAGGCGGGTTTCGGAATCGGCGGACGAGTCATGCACGGCATCTTATTGCCCGCGATGGCAATTGCGTTCGCCGTTGCGCCTGTGGCCGGTCAGAACTTCGGCGCGAGGCGCGGCGAGCGCGTCCGCGAGACCTTCCGCAGCGCGCTCACGATGGGAGTCGGGGTGATGCTCTTGCTGAGGTTGCTGTGCCAATGGCGTCCGGACGTCCTGATTCGTTTCTTTTCGCGCGAACCCGAAGTCGTCGAGATGGGTGCGATGTTCTTGCGCTTGATCTCGTGGAACTTCGCGGCGAGTGGAGTCTTCACCTGCTCGGGCGTGTTTCAGGCGCTCGGCAACACGATGCCTTCCTTGTTCAGTTCCGCGACGCGTCTCGCCTATGTAGGTCCCGCGATATGGCTGTCGAG
>DATAFY010000239.1:0-4440 GCA_036257205.1 Steroidobacter sp.
CGAGCGCACGCCGCGAAATGCCGCGACTGCCCGCTCTGGAAGAACGCCACACAAACCGTATTCGGCGAAGGACGTGAAGGGGCTTCAATCCTGCTGGTGGGCGAACAACCGGGCGATCAGGAGGACATCGCCGGCCGGCCGTTTGTCGGTCCTGCCGGCCGAATGCTGGACCGCGCGCTCGCGGACGCGGGAATCGACCGCCAGTCGACTTACGTGACGAACGCCGTCAAGCACTTCAAGTTCGACCCGCCTCTGCGCGGCAAGCGTCGGATCCACAAGAAGCCCAATGAAATGGAGATCGCCGCTTGCCGTCAGTGGCTGGAACGCGAGCTGCGCGTCGTCGACCCTGACGTGGTGGTTGTACTTGGGGCAAGCGCAGCGCGGGCGGTCTTTGGGCGCGCCACCGCGATTGGCAAGAATCGCGGTCGCATTATTCCCGCGAGCCAGGCGCGGACATTTGCGAACTCGGACATCCTTGTCACGGTGCATCCCTCTTATTTGCTGCGCGTGCCTGATGAGGATCGCGATCGAGCGTATGCCGCGTTCGTTGCGGATCTAAGGCTTCTGCGAAAATACGCGTAATACTTCGTATGTCGGCTGTCCGCCGCTCGAGCCGCAGCGCAACTCACAGCTGCGTCTCCTTGCTCGCCCAGACCTTGACCTGCCCTTCGTGCAAGGCGCCGTAAATCTGGTCGCGTAGCGCGTTGGCTTCCTCCGACGTCAGCGTTCGCTCCAGATCACGAATCACGATGCGCAAAAGCACGTTCTTCTGCGCGGAGGCAATGCCCAGACGACGCCGCGCCGCGACCGGCAGTTCGACCCACGGCGTCTGCGACAACACCTCGAGCGACTCTATCGCATTGCTGCGCTCACCGAGCGCTGCACGCACGCGATCCCCGAGCTCCTCGGCCGTGACTGCGGCGTCCACAGCGATCGACAGATCTCGCTGAACAGGAGGTTGGGAGGACGCAGGGCGATACGGTTCCAGATCAAGCATCTGGCGGGAAATGCGCGGGTCGGTGGAACGCAGGGCGCGGATATCCTCTACGCCCTTTCTCAGCATCAGCATGCGGTCAAGTCCCATGCCCATCGCAAGGCCGGTGTAATCCTCAGACCAGCCCGCCTCGCGCAGCAGCGCAGGAGCCGCCAGTCCGCATTCGAGAATCTCGACCCAGCGCTCCTCCACTCGGGCATGCACTTCGAGTCCATCGGCCGTATAGGGGTGCACAACGGGCGCCGCTCGCAGAGGCGCGCCGGGCAACAATGCGGCGGCGACATGGTCGATCATGCTGTTGAGCTCCGCGCGTCCAAGCGGCCGCCGAGCGATGCGCCACAGATCGAGCTGCTGCGGCTCTCCAACGTGCAGCCTGTCGATGGCGTCGCGCCGCCAAGTCAGTCCGGGACATGCGATCAGCACGTCCTCGTAATCCGCAGGCGCGATCATGCGTAAAGCGCGCGGAATCATGGCCGAGGTCTGCGTGCGCAGAATCAGCTGATCGGTCACATATCGTGTATAGCGCGCATCGCGTGCGGCCCCTTCCGGCGGGTAGCGAAGCTCGTCATAGTTGTCGGCGACGGGCACGAGCGGCGGCGCCCGATAGACGATCACGGGACAGCCCCATGCCTTGCGCAAGGCGCTGATTGCATGCTCTACGAGCAACTGCATGGCGTGGGGACCGAGCGCGGCGTCGGTCAGATCGCGCACGGCCAGCGAGCGCCGATAATCGGCAGGATTCAGAGTCTGGATGCTCATGACACACCTCGAGCGAGACTTCGGTAAGGGCGAAAGCGGCGAACGCAGTCGAACCCCGGCCGTCAGTCAGGCGGTCAAGAACGCAAAGGTGTGATCAAAACGGGTAAGAATCAGAGCACGACCGGAACGCCCGACGCCTGAAGCAGGCCGGGGCCGGTAAATCGAGTGACTCGATACGTGCGCATGGAAGGCGACATGCGGCTGACTGTAGCTGCAATGTGGGGCAACGGGCAACTAGGGGAGCGCTGAGCGGCTGGACGGACGCTCAATGGGCGCGAAAATCGACGCGATGAGTCGTCGGTACACAGAAAATGTCGATAGGACTGCTTCGGCCTCGCAGAATGAGCGAGGGCAGCGGCATGGCGCGGATGTCGACGCCGCGCTTGTCCAGGGCTTGCTTGACGGCATCAGAGAACAACATCTCGCCCGCACGGGCTCGCTGCCCGAGTCGAGCAGCGACATTCACCGCATCGCCGACGATGGTGTAGTTCATGTACGTCGGGGAGCCGATATTGCCCGCAATCACCTCGCCGACGTTAATGCCTATTCCCAGCCCGGTTTCCACGCCATATACGTGTTTCCATCGGTCGGCGAGATGGGTGAACTTATCGAGCATGGATCGCGCAGCGAAGATGGCGCGCTCCGCCTCGTCCGTCTGCTCGATCGGCACGCCGAACCCGACCAACAGACTATCGCCCGCCATATTGAATACAGTCCCGTCGTATTCGAAGGCGATGTCCGTGAGCAGCGCGAAAAACTGATTGAGCAGCTCCACCACATCGGCCGCTCGCAGGCGCTCGGAAATGCCGGTGAACCCTCGCATGTCGGCGAACATGACCGCTGCATGCGCGCGCGTGCGCGCTCCGTGCAATACAGCATTGCGCAGCTCCGGATTGGCCAGGATCTGGTCCGCGAGCTTGGGCGAGATGTAGCGGCGGAAGGCGGCGCGGATCTCCTCGCGACGATCGACCTCGTGAGCGAGCTGCTCGGCTGCGCACTGCCGGCGGGCCGCGCTGGCGCGCAGCAGCGCCCGTGCACGCATCAGGAACTCCTCGCGTTTCACCGACTGGGTCAGAAACTCATCCACGCCCGCTTCAAACGCGGCCAGCCGCGCTCTGGACGATTTCGCCATCGCGAGCAGCGGCAACAGAACGGCGGCGGCGTCCGCCTTGAGGGCGGCGCAGAGCTGTGCAAGCGCCTGCTCCTGGCCGTCAGCGTCAATGACGATCAGGTCGGGCGCGCGCCGCGCCACGCTCGCAACGACCTGGTCGGGGGCGACGGTCTCGTCGATGAAAATCTCCGAGCCCTGCGTCAATCGGATCAAAGCTCCGAGGCTTCTGTCAGTTGCGGCGACGAGTAAGGCTCGAAAGCGTGCGGACATGCCTCGATTGTGTCAGTTCTTCACGAGCGTCGCCATAAATTCACTGACAGGCATCCTCTCAAGCTTGTTGCGGTCGGCAAACGCCGCCTTGATAGCCTCGGTCTGTTTTGGCGAGAAGTGCGCCGCCACGGAGGCTTCGAACTTGCGCACAAGCGCCGGCATTGCTTCCACGCGCCGCTTGCGATGGCCGATAGGGTAGTCGACCGCGACGCGCTCAGTGGATGAGCCGTCCTTGAAGAACACCTGCACTGCGTTGCCAATGTAGCGCTTGTCAGGCGCGTAGTACTCCTCGGTGAAGATCGCGTTTTCGCGCACTTCCATCTTGTTGCGCAGCGCGTCCACACGCGGATCGCTCGCGACTTCGTCCTCGTAGTCGTGCGCGGTGAGCCGGCCGAAAATCAGCGGGACGGCCACGATGTACTGAATGCAGTGATCGCGATCCGCCGGATTGGCCAGCCTCCCCGTCTTGTCGATGATGCGCACAGCGGGTTCTTGCGTTTCGATCACGATGCGATCGATGTCGTCCAACCGATCCTTTGCGTGCGCATGCAGCTTCATCGCCGCCTCCGCGGCCGTCTGCGCATGAAACTCAGCCGGATAGGAGATCTTGAAGAGCACGTTCTCCATCACGTAGCTGCCGAAGGGTTGGGTGTACAGGAGCGGCTTGCCCTCAAAAAGGGCGTCCTGGAAACCCCAGGTTTTCGCCGTGAGCGCGGAGGGATAACCCATCTCCCCGCTGAGCGCCATAAGGGCGTGGCGGACCGCTCGCGAGGTTGCATCGCCCGCCGCCCAACTCTTACGCGAGCCGGTGTTCGGCGCATGGCGATACGTTCGAAGCGCCCCACCGTCGATCCAAGCGTTCGACACGGCATTGATCACCTGCTCGCGCGTGCCGCCGAGCATTGCCGTGGCGAGCGCAGTAGACGCCACCCGCACCAGCAATACGTGATCGAGCCCCACCCGGTTGAAACTGTTCTCCAGCGCCGTCACGCCCTGAATCTCGTGCGCCTTGATCATGCCGGTGAGCACGTCCCTGACGGTTAGGCTCTTTTTTCCGAGGGCGGCGCTCTGGCGCGAAAGATAATCGGCCACCGCGAGAATGCCGCCCAGGTTATCGGACGGATGACTCCACTCCGCCGCCAGCCAAGTGTCGTTGAAGTCGAGCCAACGGATCATGGCGCCGATGTTGAACGCCGCCTGGACCGGATCGAGTTCATAGGAGGTGCCTGGCACCCGCGCCCCGCCCGGCATCGTCGCCCCGGGCACGACGGGCCCCATCAGCTTAGTGCACTCGGGATGCTTGAGC
>DATAFY010000181.1:0-9490 GCA_036257205.1 Steroidobacter sp.
GCCCGGCATGCCCTCATGATTGATGTAGTCGCGCAGCGTCGTGCCTCCGGCCCGAATGGCGTCCTTCAGCACAGCCTTGATGGATGCGGCGAGGGCGTCGAATTCAACGCGCTTGATGCGGCCGGCGGCGCGTCCAGGGCGGATGCCGGCGCGAAACAGCGCCTCGCTTGCGTAAATGTTGCCTACTCCCACCACCACGCGGCTGTTCATCAACAGCTGTTTGACGGCGACGCGGCGGCCCCGCGACACGCGAGCGAGGTACTCTGCGTCGAACTCCTCGTTGAGCGGCTCAGGCGCCAGGGACCGCAGCAGCGGATGGATGAGCGGATCCTCGCTCGTCCACAAGAGGCTTCCAAAACGACGCGGGTCATTGAAGCGCAGGCAGAGGCCCGAATCGAGCACGATATCGATGTGGTCGTGCAGCATCGGGGGCGCGGCGCTCGAGATGAGCCGCAAACTGCCTGACATCCCCAGATGCAGGATGAGAGCGCCGCGCTCCAAGTCGAAGAGCAGGTACTTCGCCCGCCTGCGCATTTCGCGCACGCGTTGTCCTGCAGCCGCTTTCGGCAGTTGCGCAGGCACGCGCCAGCGCAGGCGCGGCTCTCGCACGACGATGTTCTCGATAATGCGGCCGACGACGCAGGGCGCCAAGCCGCGGCGAGTGGTTTCGACTTCCGGTAATTCAGGCATGTAAAGCGGGGCCGGCAAGCTGCATCGCGAGAAGGATCTTGCAGTATGGCGGAACGCAGGCGCCGCGCCGCGCGAGCGTGGGAGCAGGGATACGCTTATTGGTGAGGCTGCAGGGGTCGGCTATAGTCAGCGCTCGATTTGCCGTACTCCTTCCCGCCTCGACGGTAGGTCCGCCAGTGAATCCCGATTTCCTCTACGGAATTCTAAACCTGGATTTCTGGGGTTGCGCGCTCGCCGCGTTCGTGATGGTGCAGTTCACTTTCCTGGCCGTGACGCTCTTTCTACATCGCGACGCGACTCATCGCAGCCTCGACCTGCATCCTGTGCTGCGCCATGTCTTCCGGTTCTGGTTGTGGATGAGCTCAGGGATTCTGACTCGCGAGTGGGTTGCGGTGCATCGCAAGCACCACGCACGCTGTGAAACGCCGGACGATCCGCACAGCCCCGTCATTTTCGGTTTGAAGAAGGTCCTGCTCGAGGGCGCCGAGCTCTATCAGGCTCAGGCGCGCAACCCGGAAACGTTGGAGAAATACGGCCGGGGGGCGCCGGACGACTGGATCGAGCGCAACCTCTACTCGCGGCATCGCAACCTGGGCATTGCCATCATGGTCGTCGCCGATCTCGCGCTGTTCGGCATCCCCGGGATCACGATCCTCGCCGTGCAGATGCTCGCCAATCCGTTGATGGCCGCCGGCGTCATCAACGGTATCGGCCACTACTATGGTTACCGCAACTTCGAGTGCCCGGACGCTGCGAGGAACATCGTGCCGTGGGGCTTGATCGTCGCAGGCGAGGAACTGCACAACAACCATCATGCGTTTCCCAGCTCAGCGAAGTTTTCCATCTATCGCTGGGAATTCGACATCGGCTGGTTGTATATCCGGCTGTTTCAGTTCTTCGGTCTCGCCAAAGTGCTGCGGGTCGCGCCGGCGCCGAGCCATGTCAAGGCGCGCAAGCACGTCGATCTGGACACCGTGCGCGCCGTGATCGTCAACCGCATGCATGTGCTGCGCGACTACACGCGCCATGTCACCGTTCCGGTGTTCCGCGAGCAGTTGCGGCAGACGGGCGGCGACATCAGCCGCCGCGTGAAGAAGCTGTTGGTTCGTGAACCCGTGCTGCTCGACGCCGCGGCGCAGTCGCGGCTCAGCGAAGTGCTTGCGAGAAATCAGGCGCTAAAGACGGTTCACGAGTTCAGAGAGCGGTTGCGGGTGCTGTGGAGCGGGGCGAACATGAGCAACGAGAAGTTGCTGCAGCACCTCAAAGACTGGATCGCCCAAGCCGACGCGAGCGGCATCAAAGTACTGCAGGAGTTCGCGGCTACCCTGAGAGGGTACGCAATGCAGCCGGCCTAACGCCCCGGTAGCGGGTTCAGGTACGCCAAACAAAAAGCCCGCCGTGCGGCGGGCTTTTTTGCTCGCGGCCTCAGGGCCGCCAAAGCTGACTCTCAGATCGCTTACTTGATCTTCGCTTCCTTGTAGGCGACGTGCTTACGAACCTTGGGGTCGAACTTCCTCACCTCCATCTTGTCGGGGTGAAGACGCTTGTTCTTCGTCGTCGTGTAATAGTGACCGGTGCCGGCCGTGGAGACGAGCTTGATCTTTTCACGCATGGCGAGTTCCTCGGGTGCGGGTCCGTCAGACTTCCACGCCCTTGGCGCGCAGACCGGCGATCACCGCGTCGATGCCCTTCTTTTCGATCGTGCGCAGGCCGCGCGTCGACACGCGCAGGCTCACGAAGCGGCGCTCGCTTTCCACCCAAAAGCGCTGCACGTGCAGGTTCGGGAGGAAACGCCGACGGCGCCTGTTGTTCGCGTGCGAGACGGTGTTGCCGGTCATCGGCCGCTTGCCGGTGATCTGACAGACTCTGGACATGGCTGCAATCCTCAAGTGGGCGCACCGGACGGCGGGCCCGAAAACGAGTCGCGCTTTATACCAGCGGGCCGCCGGCTCGGCAAGGACAAACGCCGCCCGACGCAGGGTACGCCCTAGTCCGGCGCGGCGAGCGGCGCTTACAACAGACCCCGCTCGGCGAACGATTCGCATACCGCATCGCCGACCACGAGGTGGTCCAGCACTCGGATGTCCACCAGGGCGAGGGCTTCCTTGAGCCTGCGGGTGATGAGTTCGTCGGCCTGGCTGGGTTCGGCGAGTCCGGAGGGGTGATTGTGAACCAGGATGACCGCCGCGGCGTTGCGCGCCAGCGCCTGTTTCACGACCTCCCGTGGATAGACGTTCGCTCCGTCAATGGTGCCGCGAAACAGCTCGTCGAATGCAATCACCCGGTGCCGATTATCGAGGTGCATACAGCAGAAAACCTCGTATGTCAGATCTCGCAGCCGCATTCGAACGAACTCGCGGGCGGCGCGCGGATCGGCGAGCGCCGAACCGGTCGTCATCAGCTCCTGGTAATGACGGCGTGTGAGTTCGAGCGCGGCATGTAAGGCCGCGTAGCGGGTCGGGCCGAGCCCGCGCGCGCTGCACGCGCGATCGCACTCAGCCGTCAGCAAACCTCTGAGCGAGCCGAACTCGACGAGCAGAGCGCGGGCGACGTCGAGCGCGCTTCGGCCCGGTGCGCCGGTTCGCAGCAAGATCGCGAGCAATTCCGCATCGGTGAGGAAACCCGCGCCCCGCTGCAGCAGCTTTTCCTTGGGCCGCTCGTTCTGCGGCCAGTCCCTCATCAACATCCTGGTCTCCTGCAGCCAGTCCTCCAGCCCATCGTGCGCCGGAAGGTCCTGCTGCGGCAGATCAATATTCGGGAAAATCGCCCGGAAATCGAGGGCTTGGCTGCATGGCAGGCGCGTCTCGATCCATCGGCCCCCGCGCCCATCGTTTGCCGCTTCCGGACGCCGCGCCCATAATCCGCCGCCATGAATTCGCCCCCTCGCAAAGTCCTGCTGGGCGTGACTGGCGGGATCGCCGCATACAAGAGCCCGGATCTGGTCCGGCGCCTCAAAGAGCGCGGCGCGGACGTCCAGGTCGTGATGTCCCGCGGCGCTCAGCAGTTCGTCACGCCGCTCACGTTCCAGGCAGTCTCAGGCAACCCTGTGCGCGCCGACCTGTGGGATGAGAGCGCAGAAGCCGCGATGGGTCACATCGAGCTTGCGCGCTGGGCGGATGAGATCGTGATCGCGCCCGCCACGGCCGACGTGCTGGCGCGCCTCGCGCATGGGTTCGCGGATGATCTGCTGACGACCGTCTGCCTCGCCTCCACGGCTCCGCTCACCTTGGCCCCGGCGATGAATCGGCAGATGTGGGCGCACCCCGCCACCCAGGCGAACGTACGCACGTTGCGGGAGCGCGGCGTGCGCGTCCTGGGTCCCGCTTCAGGAGAGCAGGCGTGCGGCGAACTGGGCGTCGGACGCATGCTGGAGCCGGCGCAGATCGCCGCGGAATTGTTGACGCCGCGCGGCGGGGCCGGCGTGTTGCAGGGGCTCAAAGTGGTGGTGACCGCAGGCCCGACGCGGGAGCCCATCGATCCGGTCCGTTTCATCAGCAATCGCAGCTCCGGCAAGATGGGCTACGCCGTCGCCGAGGCGGCCTGTGCAGCGGGCGCGCAAGTCGTGCTCGTCAGCGGTCCGGTCAGCGTCAGCACGCCGCCTGGCGTCGAGCGCATCGATGTGGAAAGCGCCGAAGAGATGCTGCAAGCGGTGCAACGCAGCCTGGCCAATGCCCACATATTCATCGCCGCAGCCGCGGTGTCGGATTATCGCTGCGGCGAGGTCGCTTGCCAGAAGATCAAAAAGACGAGCGACACGATGACGCTGATGTTGGCGCGCGCGCCCGATGTGCTCGCCACCATCGCCAAGTCTTCCTTGCCGCCGTTTCTGGTGGGTTTCGCCGCGGAAACGGAAAACGTGGAGCGCAACGCGCTTGCGAAGTTGAACGGCAAGAACCTCGACATGATCGCTGCGAATCTGGTCGGGGAGGGGTTGGCGTTCGACAAGGACGAGAACGCCCTCACCGTGTACTGGCGGGACGGCAAACGCGAACTGTCCTTCGCCAGCAAAGCCGTCCTCGCGCAGGAACTGATCGAGATCGTCGCCGAGCGTTATCGCGCCCGCGGGACGCCTTCCACAACCAACAAATCCGCGCAGGCGGGATGACCGAATGCACAGCGCGAATCCTTCGGCGCGACAGCGCCTGCAAGTACGCATCCTCGATTCTCGGATCGGCCGCGAGCATCCCATGCCGCAATACGCGACCGCGGGCTCGGCGGGGGTGGACCTGCGCGCTTGTATCGACGCCCCGCTGGAGCTTGCCCCGGGCGATACGCAGCTGATTCCCTCGGGCATCGCGATCCATTTGAGCGACCCCGGTTACGCGGCGCTCGTGCTGCCGCGTTCCGGACTCGGCCACAAGCACGGCATCGTTCTGGGCAATCTGGTCGGACTCATCGACTCCGATTACCAGGGCCAGATCTTCGTCTCCTGCTGGAATCGCGGTCGCACGACCTTCACGATCCAGCCGGGAGAGCGCATCGCGCAACTCGTCGTCGTGCCGATCGTGCAAATGGAGTTCGAGGTCGTGACTGAGTTCGCGGCCTCGGAGCGCGGCGCCGGCGGTTTCGGCAGTTCAGGAAGAAATTAGCGCAGCTTGCGAGGCCCGCGCGCCGCGAGCGACGGCCTACGGCCTGCCTTCAACGGATTCCTTTCAGCTCCTTGAACCGACGGATTTCCGCCTCGAAGGAGATCTTGAGGTCCGCCTGCTCCTTGCGGTTGCTTGCGAGCGATTCCTCGTAGATCCGCAAGCCATTCACTGTGTGCACCATTTCCTCCGCGATGTGATCCGGCAGGGCAGGGGCGTTGGGACCGTCGCTGTAGGGCTTGAAGCGCGCGATCTGCGTTTCCAGTCGACCTTGCCGTTCCCGCAGGTTGGCAATGTTTTGCTCTGTTACGCGATATTGGGCGGCCAGCTGTTCGAGCCGCTCATCCCTCAGACGCTCGATATCCTCCACGCTTTGATACGTGTCGATGAGCATGCGATCGCGCTGCTCGCGGGCTTCCTGCTCCTGACGCTTCTTGACTTCGAGCTCTTCGCGGGCGAGGCGGGCTGCGCGGCTGTGCTGGCCCTCGATGACGCGCACCACCACGCCTCTTTCGTTCAGGACTTCAGTGTCCAGTCCGACGCACGGAGGCGGCATGTAGTCGCCGTAGTGGAACTGACCGCGGGCATCCTTGCAGCGAAAGAAAGCCTCGCGCGCCGACGATCCGCTCGTCTGCGCTTTCTGTGCGGCCACGACGCCGGACGCGAGCGCGAGGAACGCGACGGCGGCGATTGTTGGAGTCCAGCGCATCTTCATGTGGTCAGCCCCGACTGCGTCAGGCTATTGTGCTGAAAGGTCCGGGTCAGTGACCCCGTACTCATTTCTGTAGCTTCTTATTGCTGCGAGCTGCGTTGCATCTCCGCTCGCCTGCAGATACGTAATCAGGTCTGCAAGCTTCAGGATGCTGGCCACCGGCAGTTTGAGGACCTGTTCGACTTCCTGCACGGCCGAGAGCTCGCTCTGACCTCTTTCCTGGCGATCGAGCGCGAGCACCACGCCCGCCGGCTCGGCGCCGGCTGCGCGGATGACGTCGACGGCTTCGCGAATCGCCGTTCCGGCGGTAATGACGTCGTCGATGATGAGCACCCGTCCGCGCAGCGGCGAGCCGACGATGTTCCCGCCTTCGCCGTGACCCTTCGCTTCCTTGCGGTTGAAGGCCCAGGGCTTACTGAGCCCGTGGCGATCCGCAAGCGCGATGGATGTCGCCGCGACGAGCGGAATGCCTTTGTAGGCGGGCCCGAACAGCACGTCGAACGGCAGGTTGGCCGAGACGACTGCGTTCGCGTAGGCGCGCCCCAGCTCGGCGAGCGCTCGTCCGGAATTGAACAGGCCGGCGTTGAAGAAGTACGGACTTACCCGACCGGACTTCAATTTGAACTCCCCGAAGCGCAGCACGCCGAGTTCGAGACACAGATCGATGAATGACATTCTTGACTGGCGAATCGTGAACCGTAATCGCTGAATGGTAAGCGATCCCGAGCGCCTGCGGCGCAGCCCAACTATTCCCTACTCACTGCTCAGCAGTCAGTATATGCGGCCATGCGCATCATCACCTTGAACGCCAACGGGGTTCGCTCGGCGGCCCGCAAGGGCTTCTTCGATTGGATCAAGGCGCAGGACGCCGACGTCGTCTGTCTGCAAGAGACCAAGTGTCAGAACGATCAGATCGCAGAGGATCTGTATCGTCCCCGCGGCTACCATTGCTACTACTACGACGCCGAGAAGAAGGGCTACAGCGGTGTGGCGCTCTACTCAAGGCGCAAGCCCGATCGCGTGCTGAGCGGATACGGATCCAAAGAGTTCGATCCAGAGGGGCGCTATCTCGAAGCCCAGTTCGGAAAGCTTTCCGTCGTTTCGGTTTACCTGCCGTCTGGCTCCTCGGGCGAGGAGCGACAGCGCGCGAAATTTCGTTTTCTGAAGGAGTTCATGCCCTATCTGCAAGGACTCAGGCGCAAGCGGCGCGATTACATCCTGTGCGGGGATTGGAACATTGCGCATAAGGAGGTCGACCTGAAGAACTGGCGTTCGAACCAAAAGAATTCAGGCTTCCTGCCGGAGGAGCGCGCGTGGCTCGATGCTCTTTTCGACCAAGTCGGGTACGTGGACGGCTTCAGGCAGATCAACACGCTTGCCGATCAGTACACGTGGTGGTCGAACCGCGGCCAAGCCTGGGCGAAGAACGTCGGCTGGCGCATCGATTACCAGATCCTCAGTCCCGGGCTGAAGGGGAGCGTGCTGCAGGCGGACATCTTCAAGGCGCAGCGGTTCTCTGATCACGCCCCGCTCGTCATGGACTACGACTACAAACCAAGATGAGCGTACAGGCCATCACGGCGACGCCCGCCGCAAAACCGAAGCTGCGCGAGGTGCTCGCGAGCCCCAAGATGCTCGCGATCCTGGCGCTCGGGGCCTCTTCTGGTTTTCCCAATCAGATCACCGAGAGCGTGTTGCAGGCCTGGCTGAAAGACAGCGGCGCCACCAACACCACGATCGGGATCCTCTCGTACGTCGCGCTGCCCTATTTGCTCAAGTTTCTATGGGCGCCTCTCATCGACCGGTATCCGCTGCCGTTGCTCGGCCGCCGCCGCGGCTGGATTCTGATGATGCAACTCGCGCTGGCGGCGACGATCGCCGCATACGCGGTGCAGAATCCCGCCGTATCTCTGGCGCCGGTTGCGGCCTGCGCCGTCCTGATCGTCTTTTTCTCGGCCACGCAGGACATCGCCTTTGATGCGTACCGTACGGACGTCGCTTCGGCCGACGAGCGCGGACTCGCCGCAGCCGCCAACAATCTCGGCTACCGTACGACGGCCTGGCTTGCCTCTGCGTTCGCGTTCGTCGTCGCCGATTTTTTCGGGTGGCGTCCCGCGTTGCTGATTCTCGCCGGCGTCATGGTCGCATTCTGCATCGCTACGCTCCTCGCTCCCGAGCCCCACTATCGCGCCGAGCCGCCGCGTTCGCTTCGGGAGTCCGTTGCGACTCCGTTGGGCGAACTGCTCGGCTCTCCCAGCGCGCTGGCGTTCATCGCGATCATCCTGTTGTTCAAGATCGGCGACGCGTTCGCGCTGCGCCTGTTCACGCCCTTCATGATGGATATCGGCTTCAGCAAGACCGAAATCGCGGTGGTCCTGAAAGCGCTCTTCACGGCAAGCGCCGTCGTCGGGGCGATACTCGGCGGGATCTGGATGGTGAAGTTGGGCTTGCTGCGATCCATGCTCATCTTCGGCGTGCTGCAAGCGGCGTCCAACCTGTTGTATTACGCGCTCGCGCTGACGGGGAAGAACTATCCCCTCATGGTCGCCGCGGTCACGATCGACAACGTCGCAGGCGCGATGGGAAACATTGCAAGCGTCGCGCTCATCATGGCGCTCTGCGACGTGCGATTCAGCGCGTTCCAGTATGCGCTGCTGTCCGCCATCGCGCTGACGCCGCGCTATCTGCTGGGCGGGCCTGCAGGGTGGCTTGCGGATGCGGCCGGCTGGGATGCGTACTACGTCGCCAGCTTCTTCATGGCTCTGCCCGGATTGGCGCTCGTGTGGTCCATGCGCGCAAAGCTCGAAGCGCTCGATGGGCGCAGATGAGCGGCGCAGGTGAAAGGGCGGAGCGCCGGCTGTGCGCATTGAACGAGCTTTCAGACCCCGGCTCGCGCGCGTTCACGGCGGGCTCGGGCGATTGGCCCTTACGCGGTTTTCTGGTGCGGCGGGCGGATCAGGTGTTTGCTTACGTCAACCGCTGTCCCCACGCGGGACATCCGCTCAACTGGCGTCCGGATCAGTTTCTTGCGCGCGACGGCTCGTTGATTCAGTGCCAATCGCATGGAGCGCTGTTCGAGATCCCGAGCGGGGTCTGCGTGGGCGGGCCGTGCCCTGGGCGCAAACTCACGCAAATTCCCATCCGCGTGGAGCGCGGGGACGTGGTGCTCGATGCGGATCCTGAGGCGTTGGCGCGCGCGTACGTCTGATCGCGGGTCCCCGGCGTCAGACATCGCGCGGCGAGGGCCACTCCGAATATCCCGAGGTCTCCGCGCGGTCGAGGTTCGACAGCGGGTCCGCCCGGAAACCGACCGCGCTCACTTCGCGATCGGCGTCGTAGTCTTCCGGTTCGACGTCGACTGAACCGGTCCAGTCTTCCGGCGGCTGTGCTTCCTCGAATTCCTGCTCGTCCCAAGACTCGACGTCGAATTCTTCGACCGTGCCGTCGAAGTGCTGCACTGCGATCGTGCCGTCGTCGCGATCGATCGCAACGATTTCAAAGA
>DATAFY010000308.1:0-3455 GCA_036257205.1 Steroidobacter sp.
GACCGACGCCCTCACAACGTCAGTCTTTCGGCCCGCAAGGGTGAAACGGCCGATGTAGTTTGACGCTTGCGCCGTGAACCAGATGTGCCCGTTCCCATCGCCAATCAAGGTGTGCGGATCGCGTACGTCCCGCGGCAAGGGGATTTTTTCAATGGACCCGTTCGCAGGATTGATTCGGCCGATATGCCCGACACGATTCCCCGAGTACCAAAGATGGTCATCCTCGCCGACGATCAGGTTGTGCGGGCCGACGCCCTTGTCCAGATCGATCTTCCGGAACTGCTCGTTCTTCGGGTCGAACGAGGCAACGTAATCGCCTGTCTGACCGACGAACCAAACGATGCCATTGCGATCGACGTCCGGATCGCGAGGTCGCGAGTTCTCCCAGGGTACACGCCAATAATCGATCTCTGGTTGCAGCGAGTCGGCGTGCGCAACGCCTAGAAGCGAGAGTGCGAAAAGCAAAGCTGACACACCGCGCATGACGCTCTCCGAATTGACTTGCTGGCAGCGTAAGTCGGAAGGAATACACGGTCGATTCCGGATAACGCTTAAGCGCAACGCTGCGCCTGATCCCTTCTGCAGGTGCACAGAGCGGCGGTTCAACGACGCACAACTCACCCAGCGGGGCGCGAAGCGCATGTCGTCGAGGCTCGCCCGAGATGCTCGCTGCCAGTGATGCGAAAGCGCGAGCGTGAGCAGCGTAAGCGCGTTCAGGGCGGCCGCGCATTCTAATTGCGTGCGCAAGCCGACCGGAACCAGTCTGCCTCGGAGCTCTTTGGTGGGTTTACGGCGAACGGGAAGACGGCTGCTCACTCGCCGTCAGGCGGCAACACTACCCATTCGGGGTCCTCGAATTCGCCGATCAGGTTGATATCGCAGAAATGAGCGGCGGCGCGGATGATTTCATCGGCTTCCGGCAAGCGCCCCTGAACGGCGTCGCGAGCCTCCTTGGAGCTCCACTCGGCGATGGCGAGGAGCACAGTCGGATCGCCGATTTTTCTGTGCAGCCGTGTGCCGCGGGCCCCGCAGGAGCGCTGGATGATTTCGCTCGCCCTGACCCACGCATCTGCGTACTGCTCGGCGACATAGCCCGGCTTGATTCGCACTTCGAATAGAAACTTCACGGCTACACCTCGCTGCGTGCCTCCGAGCCTCAGTTTTCCTGGGAGGATGCCTGTTTGGGATCTTCGATGAGCGCGCGGCGACTATGCGGAAATTCTTCCGCGACTCCCCGAAAGGGAATCAATCGAGGGCTGTCGCGCCGATGAATCCACAGTTCGCGAGGTCGCTCACGGGCGCCGCAGCGCTTTGGCGGGCGCAGTCGCGCAACGCCGTACGCAGACCCTCCTCGTAGACCGGGTGGTAAAAGGGTGCGCCGAGCAACTCATGAACCGTAAGCCTTTGCGCGATCGCCAGCGCAAGTAAGTGTGCGAGGTGCTCGCCGCGCGGAGCGCACAATTCAGCGCCGAGCAGCCGACCATCCGTCCGCGCCGCGTAAACGCGAAGGGCGCCGCGATTCTCGGCGGCGATGAGAGCGCGTCCCTGTTGGGCGAAGTCCACCGCTCCGATTGCGATCTTGTTTTGGTCCAGCGTGCTGAATCGCTGGCCGACGACCGCTATGTTCGGATCGGTGAAGACGATTGCAAGCGGCGTGCGTCGCCGGAAACACTCGGGGACGCTGCGCGGGGCGTTATAGCCGCTGACGTAACCGTCATCGGCGGCCTCATGCAGCACCGGCCATTGCGCGTTGACGTCGCCGGCGAAATAGATCGGCACACCCTCGATCTGGAGCGATCGCGGATCGAACGGCGGCATCCCATGCTCATCCAGCTCCACCCCCAGACGTTCAAGACCTAGATCGTGAACGTTCGGCCGCCGGCCGAGCGCCGCGAGTACGCTGTCGACTACGGCTGTCTGAGCTCCAGCGCGCACACGGATATGCGCGCCTTCCGCTTCGAGCTCGGCGCGAGCATGCAGACGCAAGTCGAACTCAGCGCTGAGCAGCGCGCTTGCGTGAGCGTAGACGAGGGGGTCTTCGAGGCCTCCTAAGGCGCGCCCGGCGCCGAAGGCCGTGATCTGCACGCCCAGTCGCGCGAGCGCCTGCGCCAGTTCGCAGCCGATCACGCCCAAACCGACCACGGCCATGCGCGGGGGCAGCGTTTGCTGCTCGAACAGCGTGTCGCTCGTCAGCACCCGCTCGCCGAATCTCGTCCACGCCTGCGGCACGATGGGGTGCGAGCCTGTTGCGATGATGAACCTCTTCGCATCCAGACGACGCCCGTTGACCTCGATCGATTCGGGCGACGTGAAGCGTGCGCGACCTGCAATGCTGCGTCGGCCGAGGTCGTCGGTGATTTTGACGATGCCGGCGGCGAAACGGTCGCGCAGCGTACGAACCCGTTGCAGTACCGCCTCGAGATCGGCGTGGAGGGCCTCTGCCCCTCGAACGCCGAGTTCCTCGAAATGCGTACGGCGGTGCAGCGCGTTTGCCGACTCGATCAGCGCTTTGGACGGCATGCACCCGACGCGAGCGCACGTCGTGCCGTAGGGACCGTCGTTGACGATGACGAACTTATCGGTTTGCGTGCGCACTTCGCGCAGCGCCGACAGCCCGGCCGTACCCGCGCCGATGATGACGACGTCATACATGAGGTGAAGCGGTCAACGGGCGGCAGGCGGCGGATAGGGAATGGCCGGGAGCATCCAGACGCTAACGCGTGGTCCCTGATGCGTGGGAGGCGTAGTTTCCTCTCGCGCGTCGGACTATCCGCTATCTCCCGTCCGCTATCCGCTAACCGCCGTTGCGCGAGGTACGCGCACCACGACGGTGCCGGCGATCTTGTCATGCCAAGATTGGCGCTCTCGATCGAAGGCGATCCAGATGAAGCCGAGGCCGGCGGGTGCAAGCGACAGAAAACAGCTGAGCGCACGCACAAGCGCGGTATCCCAGTCGATCTCGCGGCCGTCGAGGCGCACCACCTCAAGACTACACAGGCGGGCGCCGATGGTGGCTCCCCGAAGCTTCCACATCAGTGCGCCATAGCCCGCGAGCGCCACGAGCCAGAGTTGACCGGGCGCTTGCAGGACGCCGATCACGATGCTCACGAGCAGCGCGTCAACGAACAAGGCGGCCATCCGAATCCAGAACCCGGCCCTGGGCGTCACAGCTGCACCTGCTGCCGCAGCAACCGTCGGCGGCGTTGGCGCCGCCGCGGCTGGATCCGGCATGGCGACTGTCTCGCCAGCGGATTCGGGCGTAGCGGGTCCCGGCGCAGCGACGCTCGCCGCTGCAGCGCTGGCGCTTGCCTGCGCAGCCGGTTGCGCGACTGGCGATTCGGGCGGGGCTGGGGTTGCAGCGGGCGAGGCCGGCGTCGCTGGCGCGACCGCCGAGGCGCTCATCGCGTCTGTTCCGACGCCGCTCGGACCTGCAGCGGCCAACGCGGGCGTTCCTG
>DATAFY010000362.1:0-9504 GCA_036257205.1 Steroidobacter sp.
CTCGGCGCTCGTATAGCCGTACAAGTTCAGCGCGCCTGCGTTCCAGTAACGAACGCCGTCCCGCCAGGACCACAAGATCACGGCGTCGTGCGTCTGGTTCAACAGCTCAGCCTGTGTGCGCAGCTGCTGCTCGAGCGCGCGCCGCTCGGTGATGTCCACGAACGAGCCGATGTAGCCGAGGAACGCTCCATCCGGCCCGAACCATGGATTCGCTGTATTCATCATCCAGCGAACCTCGCCGTCGCTGCGCAATAGACGATGCTCGCACTGAAGCGACGCCCGCCCTGCGTTCGCGTTCAGGAACGCCGTGCGGGCGCGTTCGCGATCCGCTGGATGCAGGGCGTCGAGCCAGTGCATGTCCAGCGCCTCGGACTCCTGCTGTCCCGTGAACGTGCACCAGGATGCGCTGAGGAATGTGCAGCACGCGTCTGCATTCGTCACCCAGACCATGCCGGGCGCATGCTCGGCCATGTGCCTGAACTTGGCCTCGCTTTCCAGAAGCGCCGCATTGGCCTCGAGCTGTCTCTGCTCGGCCCGTCGCAAACGGAAGCCCGAAGCCAGGACGAGCGCAGCCCACAGCACGATCGTCAGCAGCATGAACGCCGTGACGGCGGATTCCGCATCATACAGCTGCCCTTCCCATCCCCGCAGAGAGAGCCATGCGCAAAGGACGGGAAGCAGGATCACGAGCGCGAACAGGGTGCGCACTGAGCGCGATGCAGGACTGTCGCCGGCGAGCACACGAGCCCAACCGACGTCCGAACGCCAGGCGAACAAGGCTGTGAAAAGCCCGGCGAACGCCGCCGCCGAATATACGGCGATGGTCTGCAGGAAGCCGCCCAACAGCAGCTTCGCATCGAACATGTATCCGAGCAATGAACTGCCCGAGATCAGCAGTCCAGCTGTCGCGAACACGACAAACGGGAAGTGGGCGCGCCGCGTCCGGCTCTGGGCGAAGAGCAGACTCAAGCCGAAAAGCGTGAACGCCAGCGCCGCCGCCAGAGACATCGTGATGGGCCATTGGGACGGACCATTCGGCGCGCTACGGAACAGCAACCCCCGCAGCGGCGAACCGAGCAAAGGCTCTGCAATGGACTGCAAGCCAAGCAACGACAACGCGACAGCGAGCGAAATCCCGAGCGCTTGCGCCGTGCGCTTGCGGATCGTGGCGAAGCCAAGCGCAACGCCGGCCGCGATGAAGCCCACGGCCGTGATCGGCATCATGGGTGCGAAGCCCGGCTGCGGAGCCTTCAATATCGGAATGTTCCAGCGCCAGCCCGCCAGGACGGCGCAGCCGAAGACGACAATGGACGCGGCGAAGAGGCGCGGCGCAGTTGACTGCAGCCCGGCGCGCCCGGGGAGTGCGCACCCTATCTGTTGCTCGCTCAAGCTCCGACGCCCTATGGAGTTATTGTGTGTGCGGCCAGGACTCGCGCGACCTCAACGCGCGGCGCTCCGGTGAGTTCCCCTCGGCCTGCCTATCGGGCAACGCTCGCTCGTCGTCCGTTCAACTATTGGCAGCCTTGCCGCTCTGGCGAACTCCGACTCGGTTTGCAGGTGAAATGATTCGCGCGACCGCGCCGGACTTTACTTCTGCGCCTCGAAGATCCGTCGTACTGATTCCATCGTGTCAGCCTCTTCTGCGCGCTTGTCAGGCCGATAACGTTTCACGCGGGCAAGGCGCAGGGCGAGTCCTCCGGGATATCGCGGACTTTTCTGCAGATCGCTGAATGCGATCTCCACGACGATCTCCGGGCGAATGTACACAGTCGAGCGGTCGCGATGCGTTTCGCGTGCGAGAAATTCCTGCGTCTGTCTCTCGAGCATCTCATCGGTGAGTCCTTTGAAGGTCTTCCCCAGCATGACGTAGCGTCCGGTCGCAGGGTCGAACGCGCCGAGATGCAGATTCGAAAGCTTCCCGGTGCGCCGGCCGTGGCCCCACTCGGCCGCGAGCACGATCAGATCCAGGGTATGGGCGTGCTTGATTTTGAGCCAACTCGCGCCGCGGTTGCCGGCCTCGTATGGCGCATCGAGCGCTTTCGCCATGACGCCTTCATGGCCCGCCGCGAGCGCGGCGTCGTAGAACGCCTGCGCAGTCGCCGCAGACGAGGTCGTCAACCGGGGAACCTGGAGCGTCGACGGGACGGTGCGCGCCAGCGCCGCGAAGCGCTCGCGCGTCGATCGATCCGCGAGAGTTTCTCCGTCCAGCTGCAGGCAATCGAAAAAGAACGCCTGGATAGGCAACTCTGTACGAAGCTTCTCGACGTCGAGCTTGCGGCCGAAGCGGCGCATCGTGATCTGAAACGGCTGCGGACGCCCGGATGTTGTGAATGCGATGGCCTCCCCATCGAGGACGATTTCGCGCACGGACAATGCGCGCGCTTGGGCGACGATCTCTGGAACGGCGCCGGTGACGTCGTTCAGGTTACGACTGTAAATGCGGACGACGTCGGCGGCCTTGTGCACCTGAATGCGCGCGCCGTCCAGCTTCCACTCGAATGCGACCTCGCCTTTGAGCTGCCTGAGCGCTTCGTGTACGTCAGCGGCTGTCTGGGCGAGCATCGGCGAGACAGGCGACAACGGCGTGAGCTGGAATTGGGCCAGCGCCCCGATTCCCTCCAACATGGCAACGCGCGCGACCGCACCGAGATTCTTCGCATACATCGCTGCGCGACGGACCTGTGCGATGGGCAGCGCGGCGGCGGCGGCGATCGCATCCACCATCACGCCGGCAAGCGCGCCCTGACGCAGTTCGCCGGTCAGCAGACGGGTCAGGAACTCCTGCTCAATGAGCGTTGCACGAGAGAAAAGCTCCCGCAACGCCCTTGCGCGACGCTCGGTCGAGCCTGGACCGCTTATAGCCGCCGCTGAGGCGAGCCGTTGATCCACCTCCGCGATCGAGAGAGCCGGCTCTCTTGCAGCGCCGCCCTGGCTCGCCGCCTGGAGCGCCGTGTAGCCGATTCCAAAGCGGCCTTGCGGGATTTCGCCGGACAGATAATGGACCGCGATCTCCGTTTCGTTCGGCTCCAGGGCGCGCAGGCGCGCAGCGAGCTCGCGCACTTTAGCGAGGCGCCCGGATTCGGCGCCCACCCGCCTGGATGTCTCCACGAGCTGCTCAAGCAAGGTCATGGGGTCGCCTCCGCTTACCGACGTCGCACACGCGCGCTGCTCGCCGCAGACCGGGCTCGAATTCACCGGCCAGGCTCACCAGCCTGGATTCGCTAGCGACGAAAGCCCTTGCGCGCACCCGTCGTGAATTCAATGCTACCCTTCGCGCCTTCTTCGGGGACGCTCCGGCGTCGACCCGAGCGCCCCGTATTTGAGTCGATGATATGACCGATCACGATCGTCCGCTTCTCCCCAGCAAAGCCAACATGCACGTGCGCTGGGGCCAGCTCTACGGCTCCGCCGCCTCCTTATGGCTCGCCGAAGCGGCGCGCAAGGCCTCTGGACCGGTGCTCGTCATCGCAAGCGACGCTCGCCAGGCGAGCCGCATGGAAGACGAGCTGCGCTTCTTTTGCGAGCCCAGCGCCGCGGTTGAGCTCTTTCCGGCGTGGGAGACGCTGCCCTATGACCTGTTCTCGCCTCATCCGGACATCGTCTCCCAGCGCCTGCGCATGCTTTCAACGCTGCCTACGCTCGCCAAGGGCGTCGTCATCGTCGATCTGGAAACGCTCCTTCAGCGCCTCGCGCCGCGAACCTACATCAACGCGCATGCATTCGATCTCGAGTTGCGAGACCGACTGGATCTTGCAGCGTTCCGCGAGCGGTTGATCGGCGCGGGCTACCTCCCGAGTTCACAAGTCATGGCGCCCGGCGAGTTCGCCGTGCGCGGCTCCCTGATCGATTTGTTTCCCATGGGAAGCGCGACGCCGTTTCGCATCGACCTCTTCGATGAGGAAGTTGAGACTATTCGCGTGTTCGACCCTGAAACACAGCGCTCCGGCGACAAGGTCGCTGCGCTGCGGATGCTGCCTGCGCGTGAATTCCCCCTCACCGATGAGGGCATACAGCAATTCAAACGCCGCTTCCGCGTGCGCTTCTCGGGCGATCTGACGAGGATGTCCATGTATCGCGACATCGCCGAAGGCGCTCCGCCGCCCGGGGTCGAGTATTTCCTGCCGCTGTTCTTCGAATCGACCGCGACGCTTTTCGACTATCTGCCGCAGAACACGATCATTGCTGCAGACCTCGACATCCAGGCATTGGCTGCGCAAGCGTTCGGCGAGGTGGAAGCCCGCTACGACCAGCGCAGCCACGATACGGAGCGGCCGATTCTTAAGCCTTCCGAGGTGTTCACCCCGGTGGACGAATTCATGCACCGGGCGACGTCCTATCGGCGAATCGAAATCTCGCGAATGGAGCTCGAGCCGCTGACGCAATCTACGCCGTTGCACAACTTCGGCACGCGCCCGCCGCCCAACCTGCGCGTCGATCCGCGCAGCGAAGAGCCTGCGCGCGAACTGGCGAACTTCCTGCGCGCCTTTGACGGCCGCGTGTTGATCGCCGCCGAGTCGGCGGGCAGGCGCGAAATGCTGCTCGAGATTCTGCACCGCCGGGGACTCCAGCCGTTGCTGGTCGAGAGCTGGGGCGCATTCATCGAAAGTGCGACACCGCTCGCACTCACAGTCTCTCCCGTCGCGACGGGGCTCGTGCTGCACCAGCCGCACGTCGCGTTGATCGCTGAAGAGCAGTTGTTCGGCGAACGGGCCCGACAAGAGCGTCGCCGACGCCGCGCGGAGCGCGACCCCGAAAAGATCATTCGCGACCTCACGGACTTGCACCCGGGCTCGCCGGTCGTGCACGAGAACTACGGCGTCGGACGTTACGTCGGACTCACGACGCTCGACGTCGGCGGACTCAAAAGCGAATTTCTCGTCCTCGAGTACGCGGACGGCGACAAGCTTTACGTCCCAGTGCATGCGCTCGACTTGGTTAGCCGCTACACGGGCGCGCCGGCCGAAACGGCGCCGTTGCACAAACTGGGCGCAGACGCGTGGGATAAGGCCAAGAAGAAAGCCGCGCAACGCATACGCGACACGGCTGCAGAGCTGCTCGATCTGTACTCCCGCCGCGCGGCGCGACAGGGCGAGCGACTCGCCGCGAATGAAGCGGAGTTGCGCGCTTTCGAGGCCGCCTTCCCGTTCGAGGAGACGCCGGATCAGGCGCAAGCGATCGAGAACGTCATCGCCGATCTGGCGAGCGGCAGACCTATGGATCGCGTGGTGTGCGGAGACGTGGGTTTCGGCAAGACCGAAGTCGCCTTGCGCGCTGCATTCGTCGCTGTGCAGGCCGGTAAACAGGTCGCCGCGCTCGTTCCAACCACTCTGCTCGCTCAGCAGCACTACCAGACCTTCGCGGATCGGTTCGCGGATTGGCCCGTGAAGGTTGAATCGCTATCGCGTTTCCGCAGCGGCCGCGAAGTGAGCGAGGTTCTGAAGAGCCTCGAAAGCGGCCGCACGGATATCGTCGTAGGCACTCACCGGCTCCTGCAGAGCGGAGTGAAGTTCGCGCGTCTGGGGCTGATCATCATCGACGAAGAACATCGCTTCGGCGTCAAGGACAAGGAGCGGCTCAAGCAGCTGCGCGCGGAAATCGACGTATTGACGCTGACTGCAACGCCCATCCCGCGCACGCTCAACATGGCGATGGGCGGTCTACGCGAGCTGTCCCTGATTACCACGCCGCCCGCCGCAAGGCTGTCCATCAAAACGTTCGTCTCGCAATGGGACACGGCGACGATCCGAGAAGCGTGCCTGCGCGAAATCCGCCGCGGCGGCCAGATCTACTTCGTGCACAACAGCGTCGAGACGATCGAGAAGACGGCCAGGACGCTTGCTGAACTCGTACCCGAAGCCCGCATTGCCGTCGGCCACGGACAGATGCGCGAACGCGAGCTCGAGCAGATCATGCTCGATTTCTATCACCAGCGAACGAATCTGCTCGTGTGCACGACGATCGTTGAAAGCGGCATCGACGTACCCTCCGCGAACACCATCATCATCGATCGCGCCGACAAGCTCGGACTGGCGCAGTTGCATCAGCTGCGCGGTCGTGTAGGTCGCTCCCATCATCAGGCGTACGCCTATCTGCTTACGCCTCCGCGCAACGTGATGACCGCCGATGCGGTGAAGCGCCTCGAGGCAATAGAGTCTCTGGAGGATCTGGGCGCCGGATTCACGCTGGCGACGCACGACCTCGAGATCCGGGGCGCAGGCGAGCTGCTCGGCGATGAGCAAAGCGGACAAATCCAGGAAATCGGCTACGCACTCTACATGGAGATGCTCGAACGCGCCGTGAACGCGCTGAAATCCGGCAAGATTCCCCAGCTCGAGCAGCCGCTGCATCAAGGACCCGAGGTCGACCTGCACGTCGCTGCGCTGCTGCCGGGCGACTACCTGCCCGACGTGCATCTGCGCCTCGTGCTCTACAAGCGCATCGCCGCCGCCTCCAACTCGGAGGAGCTCCGCGAAATGCAGGTCGAGATGATCGACCGCTTCGGACTGCTGCCGCCTGCCGCCAAAAACCTGTTTCGCATCGCCGAGTTCAAGCAAGCGGCGCGTACGCTCGGTTTGCGCAAAATCGATGTGGGTCCGGCGGGCGGATCGGTGACGTTCGAGCAGCACGCGCAGGTCGATCCCGCGACCCTCATCCGTTACGTCCAGCAGAACGCGCGCACGCACCGACTCGAAGGCGGCGTGAAGCTCAAGTTCACTTTGAATCTCGAGAAGGAAGAGTTGCGCTTAGCGACCGTCGAGCAGCTGCTGAACGAGCTCGCCAGAAAACCAGCGGCGTCCAGGCCGCAGGCGGACAAGCGCACGGCCAAGCGCTGATGCGCATCGCACGTGCAATAATGCGCAGCGCTTCGGCGGAGCGCCTCGCTCAAGCAGGTTAGAATGCGGCGATGGACAGAATACTCGCTCGTGCGCGACTGCTGAGAGGGGCGGCGCTCATCGTCATCTTCGCCGCTACGTTCAGCGGAGCTGCGGCTCAGACGCAGCCTTTGCAGGCGTACGATGTCGAACTGGTGATTTTTCAGCATCTCTCGCCGGGAGCTGCAGTCGAAGACTGGGAACTTGAGGCCGCCGAGGCGGGCAAACGGCTCTCAATCCCGGATGACGAACCAACGCCCCTTGGCTCCCCGGCGGCGCCGGCGCCCGCGGCGGAGAGCAATTTTCCGTCGCTGCCTGCGGCCAGATACAGACTTACCGCGATCGAAGAGACGCTGCGCAGAAACCATCGCTATCGGCCGCTCGCCCACTTCGGCTGGACGCAGCCCGGCTTCGCGCGCAAGGACGCGAAGTTTGTGCCGATCAGCACGCTAGTCCCAGCGTCTTCGGGGCTTGTGGGACAGATCGCGTTATCGCGAGGTCGGTATCTGCATCTGACCTTGGATCTCTTGTTCCAGCCGCCCGATGAGCCCAGGCAACGATACGCGCTGCGACAAACGCGCCGGATGCGCAGCAACGAGCGCCACTATATCGATCACCCCAAGTTCGGCGTGATCGCGGTGATTACCCCAGCACGCGATTAGCGGCTGGTAAGCGCACGGGACGCATCGCCAGCCGCGAGATCAATAGCCGGTTCCCATCATTCCCCTTCCCAACTCACGACGCGATTGCGCCCGAGATCTTTCGCGTCCTTCAGCGCCTTGAGCGCGGCTTCGTACACGCGCGAGGGATCTGCGCCGTGCGGCGGCACGAGCGACACGACGCCGGCGCTTGCGGTCGCGTACCGAGAAACCGATGAACGGGGATGATGAATTGCCAGATCGCGCACGCGTGAGAGCACGGCTTCGGCAAGTTTTGACGCCTGCACCAGGTCCAGCCCGGTGGTGAGCGCCGCGATCTGATCCTCATCGAAGCGCCCGCACAGATCGCTCGCACGGCGGAAGCAGCCGCCGATCACGCGCGCGATCCGCCTGAACGACTGATCAGCGCCGGGCTTGCCGAACACGTGCCCATACTGCGAGTAGTAGTCCAGATCGAACAGAAGAAAACTGAGCCGGCGCGATTCGCGTTGCGCAAGTCCCCAGTCGCGCCTCACCAACTCCTCGAAGTATGGACGACGCAGCAGCCCCGTAAGTTTGTCGTCGCGCAGGTAGGCAAGCATGGTCTGCGTGTTTAACGCAGCATCGCGCTGTTCGCCGCCGTGCACACGCTCAGCAATGTCTCGATGGAAGCTTGCGTAATGCGTGATCTGACCAGAAACGTCGCGCAGCGGCGCCAGATTCACTTCATTCCAGAACATCGCTCCGTCGCGGCGATAATTGCGCAGGACTGTGTGACAAACCGCACCCTCCCGCAGCGCTGTCCGGATCTTCGCGACCCCTTCCTGGTCATGATTCTCCGCCTGCAGGATTCTCAGGTTCCGACCGAGAAGGGATGCTGCGTCATAGCCCGTCAGGGACTCCATGGCGCGGTTGACGAACACAACCGGCCAATCGGGCGCGTGCGCATCGCAAATGGCCACCCCCTCCGGGGCGGCGAGCACCAGGTTCTGCAACAGCCCGGGATCGACGCCCGGCCGGGGGTCATCGCTCATTTTACGCGTCCAGTTTCAGGTTAGGCCCGTTCCATACAGCCTTTGATCGCACTCTCGCAAGCCTGCCATTCCGCTGAACCGTGCAATGCAGCCCGGCTCATTGCCGCCTTCCCGTGCAGGCGGGCCATGCGAACTTGGCTCAGAGGATCACCGGTCCCCCGCAAAGAATCGATGACTTGCAGCACACCTTGACGATTGTTGCAGACGGAAAGCACGTCGCAGCCCGCTGCGAGCGCGGCCCGCGCCCTCGCAAGCATGTCTCCAACAGCCGCGGCGCCCGCCATTGAGAGATCATCCGTGAAGACCGCCCCATTGAAGCCAAGCCTCCCCCTCAGCTCGTCGGTGATCCAGCGTCTCGAAAAACCGGCCGGGCGCTCGTCCAGGTCTGGGAATATCACATGGGCGGCCATGACTGACGCGAGGCCGTTATCGATGAGTCGGCGATACGGATACAGGTCCTCTTCTAGGTCCGCCAACCGCCTGCGGTCGACCGGCATCGCCACATGGGAATCCGGTGCGACCGCTCCATGACCGGGAAAGTGCTTGGCCGTTGCGAGCATGCCCGCCTCCCGCATCCCGCCCATGAAAGCGACTGCGAGTTCGGCGACGATGCGCGGATCGCGATGAAAGGCCCGGTCCCCGATCACGCTGCTGGCCCCGTAATCCAGGTCGACGCAGGGCGCGAAGCTCATATCCACGCCGACCGCGCGCAGCTCCGCCGCCATCAGCCAGCCGCACTGCCTCGCCAGCAGCCGACCGGCCGCCGGATCGCGGTCGCACTCCCGGCCAATCGTCCGCATGGCAGGCAGCGCTGTAAAACCCTTGCGGAAGCGCTGCACGCGTCCACCTTCGTGATCCACCGTAACCAGCACTGGCGGACTGCGCGAACTACGGATCTCCGCGATCAAGCGCTCGATCTGTTCGAGGCTTTCAAAGTTGCGCGTGAAGAGAATGACGCCC
>DATAFY010000368.1:0-4619 GCA_036257205.1 Steroidobacter sp.
ATTGACGCGCGTCACAACTTGGGGCTCATCAGCCAATCCCCCTTAGATCTGCGCTCGAGAGGATCCGCCGCACTGTGAGTTGGATCGTGGATCGAGACACGCCGAGTGTCGTAACTTGGCGTCACCTCAGTCGCAATACGATGATCATGGAGCTATCCGGGACTCCGAACGAACTTGCGCTGCTCACGAGGTTCTCGCCATTGGACGGCATGAAACCGGAGAATCTGTTGGCGCTCGCGCGACGCACGAGGCGCCTGCAGGCGCCGAAAGGGCGACTGCTGTTCAGTGAAGGAGACCGGGAAAGACACACGTATTATCTCCTGAGCGGTGCAATCAATCTGCTCGCCGAGGGCGAGGTCGTCAGCACCGTTCGCAGCGGTACGCCGAAGGCGAAGAATCCAATTGCACACGCGTTGCCGCGCCCGTACTCCGCGGTCGTCACGTCCGATCGCATCGAGTATCTGCACATCGACAGCGAGTTTCTGGATGTCGTCGTCACCTGGGATCAGACGGGGAGCTACCAAGTCGCGGAACTGCGGGCATCCCTCGACGACGAGCCGGTCGTCGGCGGAGATTGGATGACCGCGCTCCTTCTGACCAAGGCTTTCCACAAAATCCCGCCCGCGAACATTCAGGCGGTGTTCATGCGCCTACAGCGGGTCGATTGCCGTGCAGGCGAGGTCGTGATCAAGCAGGGCGACCCTGGCGATTACTTTTATGTCGTGATGAAGGGCAGTTGCGCCGTGTTTCGTGAGACGCCGCTCAACGAGGACGGAGTGAAGCTCGCCGAACTCAGAATGGGAGATACCTTCGGCGAGGAGTCTTTGATCACTGACGTGAAGCGTAATGCGACCGTGCGAATGACGACCGACGGAACGCTGATGCGGCTGGGCAAGGAGGACTTCCGTAAGCTGCTGCACGAGCCTTTCCTGAACTGGGTCGACTACGACGAAGCGCAACGCATTGCTGCGGGCGGCGGCCAGTGGATCGATGTGCGCCTGCCTTCCGAATTCGAGAATTATCGCGCCGAGGGCGCGGTCAACATTCCGTTGCATTCGCTGCGGCTCAAGATGAAGACGCTCGATCGCGGCAGGCATTACGTGGTCTGCTGCGACACCGGCCGCCGTAGCTCTGCCTGCGCGTACATCCTCGCAGAGAAGGGGTTTCAGACGAGCGTACTGCGCGGCGGCCTCTCCTCGACCGCGATTCCGCGGTGAGGTCCCGCCGCTTCGCGACGAAGGGCTCGGCTCGTGCGCTGCAGCTCGCAAACCCGGATGCGAGGCTTCGATCTCGACAAATAGGCCTGACGTGCCAACATGGCGTCCTCGCGTCGTGAAGGAAGCAACGCCATGACTCGTGGGTTGATCGCGATCCTCTGCGCTTTGCTCACAATGAACGCCGCTCAGGCCCGGAGTGAGGCCGAGGCTCAGCTCACCCGTGCGATCAGCGATTACGAGCGACTGATCAAAATCGCCGATCCCGTGACCGCCGGTCAGGACGGCGACCGTGAGGGGCTGCGCCGGTTGCCCGATCCTCGGCGCGAAACCGAAATCGCCATGGGCAATGAACTTGCCGCGATTCGGGGCCGTTTGGCGGCCATTGATCCAAAGACGTTGTCGCCCGACTCGGCGCTCAATCACCTGTTCCTGGAGCGCCTCATCAGCGAGGCTGTGGAACAGGTGCAGTTTGACTTTGGCCGCATTGCATTCAACAACGACAGCGGCTTCCACACCCTAGGCGATTACCTCGCGCGCACAACCACGATTGTCGTGCGCGATGACGCCGAAGCGTGGCTGGCCCGCCTGCAGGCTATGCCGGATTACTACGACCGAAGCATCTTGAACCTCCGGCGGGGCGTGCAGACGCGGTATACACAACCGAAGATCATCGTTGACCGTGTGCTCGATGTCGCGCGCAGGCAGGCGGCTGTGAAAGCGGAGGACAGCCCGCTGCTGCTGCCGTTTGCACGCATGCCGGCGAGCATTCCCATGGACGTGCAGAACGGATATCGGGAGCGCGCGCGCGCACTCGTGCTCAAAAAGATTCTGCCGGCGCAGCGGCGTTTCGCCGAGTTTCTCGCGCGCGAGTATGTGCCCGCGGCTCGTCCTGCGCTTGCGTGGCGAACGACGCCGAACGGCGAGGCAAGCTACCGCTTCCTAGTGCGCCGCGAAACCACGACCGAAATGACGCCTGATGAAATTCATCAGCTCGGGGAATCTGAAGTAGTGCGCATTCGCGGCCTCATGGAAGCGACGATCCGCGAGACGGGTTTCGAGGGGACTTTGGCAGAGTTCGTGCACATGCTGCGCACTGATAAGCGGTTCTATGCGCAGACCCCGCAGGACCTGATCGAGAAGGCGAGCGAAATCGCCAAGCGCGCGGATGATGGTTTGCCTGCGCTGTTTGGGACGCTGCCGCGGCTGACGTACGGCGTTCGGCCTGTGCCTGCGGAGATCGCCGAGGGTTATACGACCGGCCGCTATTGGCCAGGCAGCATCGCGCTTGGGCAAGCCGCCGGTTACATGGTGAACACCTCGCATCTGGATCAGCGTCCGCTGTACGAGCTGCCGGCGCTCACCGTGCACGAAGCCGTCCCTGGCCATCATCTACAGATCGCACTTGCCCAGGAGCTTGTCGGCCTGCCGTACTTCCGGCGCAACGCCGGGCTGACAGCGTTCGTAGAAGGATGGGGGCTGTATGCGGAGTATCTTGGCGAACAGATGGGGATTTATCGCGATCCCTACGAACGCTTCGGCCGCTATTCGTACGAGATGTGGCGGGCATGCCGCCTCGTCGCGGACACCGGCATCCATTGGCTCGGCTGGGACATCGAGAAGGCGCGGCGCTGCTTTACCGAAAACTCCGCGTTGGCGCCCCACAACATTCAGACCGAGCTGGAGCGTTACATCTCCTGGCCGGCTCAGGCGCTCGCATACAAGATCGGTGAATTGCGTTTGCGCTCGTTGCGGCGCGACGCCGCGCAGGCGCTCGGGGAAAGCTTCAACGTGCGCACGTTCCACGATGTCGTGCTTTCGGGCGGCGCGCTGCCTCTCGACGTCGTCGAGGGGCGCGTGCGCGCGTGGATGGACGCGCAGCGGCGCAATCCCAAAAGCGAATAGCGCCTGAACCGCGCTTTTCCTGCCGGCTGGGCCATTTTCCGTCGCAGCTCCGAGTGCAGCTGGACGTAACGGCCGAGCGCACTGCGCTTACAGCCTCGCCCGGCCCCGAAGATCGCCCATTGTGCGAGCAACACAAACGCAGAAAGCCTTCCTGCTTTCTCGCCAACGAGCTCGCTCGAGACCGGCGATATTCACATAAGGCACAAGCAGCATACACAGACCGCGACGGATTTCTCAGTTTCGCGACGTTGAGCTGCAGGCTCACGCACCGGTGGGTAAGTTGAACACAACGGCGGATGCGACGGGCGAGGCCACGACCGCGCTCGGTCGCGGCGACGCCACGACGACACCAACATCAACACGAACTGGAGTACTGGGATGAGCGGCTTGAAACGTCAGGGCATTCGCCAGCTTGCGTTGCTTCCGATCGCGGGGCTCGTAAGCCTTGGCTATCTTTCCGCGGCCGGCGCGGCTCCAACAACTCAGCGCGCAAGCGCTCCCGTCGATGCGTCCGCATCACCTGGACAACGCGACGAGAGAAACGTCCACCTCCGTCTGGAACGTCTCGAGGAGGCCGTGCGCCAGCTGAAGTCTCAAAGCGGAGGTTCCTCCCAAATCGATCAGAAAATTCAGGCGCTCGAACAGGAACTCACCGCGCTCACTCAGCAGATTAACGCGCTGGAGTCGGACGTGGGCGAACTGCAGGCGCTAAGCGTGCCCGCCGACATAGACGTAAATTGCGGAGCAGGTCAAAACATTTCTGCGGTGCTCGCGACTTATGCGAACGGCAGGGCGCCCTTGACCATTCGCATCAGCGGCACCTGCAACGAAGCCGTCGCTATCCATCGCAGCAACGTCGCTTTGATTGGAGAAAGCGGCGCGGCCATTCAGACGCCTGCCGACGCCTACGGCGTTACGATCGACGACGGCGCTGCGAATGTCAGCATCTCAGGTCTCAGCATCCTCGGCGGTGCAGGAGCCGCCTTCGTCAGCAAAGGCGCTCGCGCCGAATTTACGAACGTCAATGCACAAGGTTCGCGATACGGCATCGTGAGTTCCGACAATGCCGTGGTGGACGTCGCGGCGTCTACCCTGAAGGGGAACGCTCTTTACGGCGCGTACGCTGTGCGAAGCGGCGTGGTTAATATCAAAGCCAGCACGGTGCAGGGAAACCTTGCGTACGGTGTGTACTCGTACAGAGGCGGCGTCGTCGCTTTGTCGGGAACGACCGTCACGGGCAACGCAGTTGGAGCGGGGTCCCGCGCGGGAGGCGTGCTCGAGGTGTCCTCTTCGAGCGTCGTGAACAACACGAATGAAGGCGTGATCGTGTTCAAGTCCTCGAGCGTCGCCTTTATAGACGGAGCAAACACGATCACGGGCAATAGCTATGGGGTGTATTGCCATGCAAACGCCGGCTATGCGACGGCAACCGGCTCGCCGGGAGTGACGTCTCCGAACAGGTTCGCAGGCGTCTCTTATTGCAACTAAGCGCAGCGCCCA
>DATAFY010000395.1:0-2030 GCA_036257205.1 Steroidobacter sp.
GCCGATTTCCTTGGCGCCGACGCCCGCAATGATGAGCGGCAGCGCGACGTTGTCGAAAATCGTGCGGTCGTGCAGCAGCTTGTGATCCTGAAACACCATGCCGATCTGACGGCGGAACGCCGGCGTTTTGGAGCGAGACACGCCGGCGAGGTTCTGTCCGTTGACGATGAGTCGTCCCCGGCTCGGGCGCTCGATCAATGCGATCAGCTTGAGCAGACTGGATTTTCCGGCCCCCGAATGCCCGGTGATGAAAACGATTTCGCCGCTCGCAATCTCGAGCGACAAATCGCTCAAGGCTTCGCGGCCGTTCGAATAACGTTTGAAGACGTGGTCGAACCTGATCATTCTTATTCTGGGGACCGAATGACTTACCGTTCGCGCTTCAGTAATGCATCCACGAAGGCTTCCGCGTCAAACGCGGCGAAGTCCTCCGCCGACTCCCCAACGCCGATGTAGCGGATCGGCAGCTTCAATTCGCTGGCTATCGCAAAGACGATGCCGCCTTTGGCCGTGCCGTCGAGCTTCGTGAGTACGACGCCCGTGACGCCCAGGGCCTGGTTGAACAATCTAGCCTGCTGAAGGGCGTTTTGTCCCTGACTCGCGTCCAGAACCAGAAGAACTTCGTGCGGCGCCTTGGGATCCACGCGGCCCATGACCCGCTTCACCTTCTTGAGTTCATCCATGAGATTCGACTGCGTGTGCAGCCGGCCGGCGGTGTCGGCGAGCAACACGTCCACGCCGCGCGCCTGCGCCGCTTGCATGGCGTCGAAAGCAACGGCTGCAGGGTCCGCGCCCGCAGCTTGGGCTATTACGCCCACATCATTGCGCTGTCCCCAGACCTGCAGCTGCTCTACCGCGGCGGCACGAAACGTATCGCCTGCCGCCAGCAGCACTTTCAGCCCATCCGCTTTGAATGCGCGTGCAAGTTTGCCGATGGTCGTCGTTTTGCCGGCGCCGTTCACGCCGACGACGAGAATGGCGAACGGCGTGACGTTGCGGTCGACCGCGAGCGGCGCGGCGCAGGGCTGCACGATCTCGAGCAATGAGTTGCGCAGCGCCCCGAGCAAGGCGTCGAGGTTGCTCAACTCCTTGCGAGCCGCCTTCTTCCGCAAGCCCTGGAGAATGCGTTCGGTCGTCTCGACGCCGACGTCGCCCACGATCAGTCGCGTTTCGAGCTCATCGAGCACGCGCTCGTCAATCTGCCCGCCCGGGAGCAGGTTCGCGAGATCGTACGTGAGCCATGAATCGCCGCGATTGAGCTTGGCCCGCAGGCGCTTGAACAGACTCTGCTTTTCCGCCGGTTTGTCTTGACCGGTCGCCGAGTCGTCCTTCTTTGAGCCGAAACCGAACATCGTGAATCTGCATCAATCAGTGCGGGCGGGCGATTCTAGCAGCCTGGCCGGCCGGCTCATCGACGGATCAGCGCGCCGGGCGCGCTATCATCGGAATATGGCGCGCATAGGCAAAAAAACTGCAGAGGCAGGCGCGAAGCCCGCGAATCGACTGCGCATCATCGGGGGGCGCTGGCGCGGCGTCCCCCTTCAGTTCCCCGACGTGGAGGGGTTGCGACCGACGCCGGACCGCGTTCGCGAGACGCTGTTCAACTGGCTGCAGTTTCAGATTCGAGGTGCGCGTTGTCTCGATTTGTTCGCGGGCAGCGGCGCTCTGGGGATCGAGGCGCTGTCGCGGGGCGCCGAGTATGCGGCCTTCGTCGATCGCGAGCCCCGGGCAGGGCAGCGGCTCACGCAGACGCTCGCGCGGTTGGGTGCGACGGCGAACGCGGCCGTGTACGTCGAAGAGGCCGTGCGTTTTCTGCGCCGGGAACCACAGCCGTTCGACGTCGTGTTTCTCGATCCTCCCTTTGCGTCAGGACTGTTGGCTGAGGCGTGCGCGGCGCTCGAAGCCGGATGGCTTGCTCGCGAGGCGTGGGTTTATATCGAATGTCCCGCGGACGCAGGGCTGCCGGCCTTGCCCGCAGGCTGGAGCGTGCATCGCACGAAGCGCGCCGGGCAGGTCGGCTATCATTTACT
>DATAFY010000421.1:0-6016 GCA_036257205.1 Steroidobacter sp.
TTCAACCCAGAGATTTCGCGGCGCTTTCTCGCCTCGATTCTGGAACAGGGCGGCAGCCGCGATGCAATGGACGCCTTCGTTGAATTTCGCGGCCGTAAACCGCGAATCGAGCCGCTGCTCAGGCAGCTCGGGCTGGCGGACCCGTCGCTGCTCACGAGTCGCTAGGCCATCATGCGCGCCGGTCCTGTGCTGCGGATTTTTCTCCCACTCGCAGCGCTTGCCGGCTGCGGAAAGGCGCACGATGAAGAGGCGCAGATCCGTACAGTGATACGGCGCATGGAGCAAGCGGTCGAGGCGCGGAATGTTCGTGATCTGATGGAGCATGCATCAGCTCAGTATCGCGACGCCTACGGCCAGGGGCCCGAGGAGGCGGCCAGATACGCGCGCGGCTTCTTTTTCACGAACCAGAGCATTCACCTTCTCACGCGCATCGAGGAGCTCGACCGGCCGAGTGCGGGCGAGGCGCAGGTGAAGGTCCTCGTGGGTATGCTCGGCCGTGAGGCCGAAAGCGGCGAGGACTGGAATCTCGCCGCAGATCTGTACGAATTCGACGCCGCGATGGTTCGCGAAGGCGATGAGTGGAAGGTGATTTATGCAAAGTGGCGACGCAAGTAGCGCCCCCCTGTCGCATGCTCCGTGGCGCTGTGTAACGGAATACGCCGTGTATGAGCTCCGCTGAGCGGCGGCGCAGCGAACTCGAGCGATCTTGCGCTGCATTGACGCTGCGACCTCCCTCTGTAATATGGCCAGCAATCCACCGGTTGTATTCAACGAGCTTGCGGCGTCGCAACTGTTCAACGGCTGCGGACGCAGCGCCCATCTGCGCCAGTCAATCTAGCTGAATCAATGACTTAGTGGTGGTCGCCCGGTGCTGTCGGAGCGTTTTTTGCGCGCTCTGGCTGGCCGAACAGCGGCGCGGTCCAAGCCTGCAGTGCATGCAGCGAGCGCGTGCGCCTGCGCGGAAACCCGATCTGAAATTGAAGACGTCAACACGCGGTAAGCACATGAGCACGAGGAACGCGAACGGGCAGAGTGGTCTGCCCCCAAAGCAGGGTCTGTATGACCCCGCGTTTGAGCACGACGCCTGCGGCGTCGGCTTCGTCGTGGACATCAAAGGCCGCAAATCACACAAGATCCTGCAGCAAGGACTGCAGGTTCTCACGAATTTGGATCACCGCGGCGCCTGCGGCGCCGAAATCAACACCGGCGACGGCGCGGGCGTGCGGATCCAGATGCCTCACAAGTTCCTCGTCGAGACCTGCAAGAAGAACGGGATCATCGTGCCGAATCCCGGCGAGTACGGCTGCGGCGTCGTTTTTCTGCCGCGCAATCCGACGGTGCGACGCCGGATCGAGGAGCGGTTTGAGCAGATCGTTCAGTCCGAGGGCCAGACAGTGCTCGGCTGGCGCACGGTGCCGACCCGCAACGCAGGACTCGGCGACACGGCGAAGTCGTGCGAGCCGTTCATGAAGCAGGTGCTCATCGGCCGCAATCCCGCGATCACGGATGAGCTCGCCTTCGAGCGAACGCTGTATGTGATCCGCAAGCGCGCATACGCCGAAATCCGTACGTCCACCATGGAGGGTGCGGCTCAGTGGTACGTGGCGAGCCTTTCGCAGAACACGCTCGTCTACAAAGGCATGCTGCTCACTCAGCAGCTCGCCGAATACTTCCCGGATCTCAGCGACCCGCGAGTAGAGACGGCGCTCGCACTCGTGCATTCGCGCTTCAGCACCAACACGTTCCCGAGCTGGGATCGGGCGCATCCGTATCGCTACGTTGCGCACAACGGCGAGATCAATACAGTGCGCGGCAACGCCAATTGGATGTACGCCCGCGAAGCGCTGTTCGAGACAGAGGCCTTCGGCGAGGCCATCAAGAAGATCCTGCCGATCGTCAATCCGAACGGCTCAGACTCGGCGATGTTCGACAACACGCTCGAACTGCTCGTGCTTGCAGGTCGCTCACTGCCGCACGCGGTCATGATGATGATTCCCGAGCCGTGGTCGAATCATCAGACGATGGACGACGCCAAGCGCGCGTTCTATCAGTACCACTCCGGTCTGATGGAGCCGTGGGACGGGCCCGCTTCGATCGCCTTCACCGACGGCAAGAAAATCGGCGCGGTGCTCGACCGCAATGGATTGCGCCCATCGCGTTATTACGTAACGAAAGACGGGCTCGTCGTCATGGCTTCCGAGGCAGGCGTGCTCGACGTCCCGCCCGAGGACGTCCTCACGAAGGGCAGGCTGCAGCCCGGCCGCATGTTCCTCGTCGACACCGAGCAGGGCCGCATCGTCGATGATGAGGAGATCAAGCGCGAGATCGCGGGCGAGCGGCCATATCGTCAATGGCTCAATGAGCATCAGATCCACCTGAACGATCTGCCCGCCGCGCCTGAGGTGCCCGCGCCCGACCACGACACGTTGCTGCAGCGGCAGATCGCGTTCGGCTACACGTTCGAAGATGAACGTCTGCTGCTTACGCCCATGGCGCAACACGGCGTGGAAGCCGTCGGCTCGATGGGCAACGACGCCCCGCTTGCGGTTCTGTCGAACAAGCCGCGCCTGCTCTACGACTATTTCAAGCAGTTGTTCGCGCAGGTCACCAATCCGCCGATCGACTGCATTCGCGAAGAGATCATCACGTCTGCAGAGACGCGGCTCGGCTCGGAAGGCAACCTCCTCAACCCTCAGCCTGCGGACTGCCGCCGCCTGGAGGTGAAGTGGCCGATTCTGACGAACGAAGAGTTCGCCAAGGTGCGCCGGATGGATCTTCCCGGACTCAAGGTCGGCGTGCTCCCGATCCTGTTCCGCGTCACGCGCGGCGAGAAGGGCCTGGTGAAATCCATGGAGGAAATCCGGGTCATGGCGCGACGCCTGATCGAGGAGGAGGAAGTGAACATCCTCATTCTCAGCGATCGCGGCGTAAATCGTGAGTTCGCGCCGATCCCCGCCCTGCTGGCGATGGCGGGCCTGCATCACTACCTCATTCGCGAAGGGCTGCGTACGCGCGTAAGTCTCGTGCTGGAGACGGGCGAAGCGCGCGAAGTGCATCACTTCGCGTTGCTCATCGGTTACGGCGTCAGCGCGATCAACCCATACGTTGCGTTCGAGACGATCGACGGAATGATCCGGGATCAGCGTCTGGTCAACATCGACCACAAGACCGCCTGCAAGAACTTCGTCAAGGCCGCCGCCAAGGGCGTGATCAAAGTGGCCGCGAAAATGGGCATTTCCGCCATCCAGAGCTATCGCGGCGCGCAGGTCTTCGAAGCGGTGGGTCTGCGTCAGGACGTCGTCGACGAATATTTCACTTGGACCTCCTCGCGCGTGGGCGGCGTCGGTTTGGACGTGGTCGCCCAGGAAGTGCTCGTGCGCCATCGGGCGGCCTTCCCGGAACGCGGCGTCGACGGCCGCACGCTGCCGGTCGGGGGCCAGTATCAGTGGCGCGCCGAAGGCGAGTTCCACGTGTTCAATCCGGAATCGATCCATCGGCTGCAGAAATCCGTTCGCAACGGCAGCTACGAGCAGTTCAAGGAGTACTCGCGCCTGATCAACGATCAGGCGACGAACCTGTGCACGTTGCGCGGACTGCTCGATTTCAAGCCGAGCGAATCCATTCCGCTGGAGGAAGTCGAGTCGGTCGAAAGCATCGTGAAGCGCTTCAAGACCGGCGCGATGTCCTATGGCTCGATCAGCAAGGAAGCGCACGAAACGCTCGCCATTGCCATGAATCGCATCGGCGGCAAGAGCAATACGGGCGAAGGCGGGGAGGATCCGGAGCGCTTCAAGCCGCTGCCTGACGGCGACTCCAAGAACTCAGCGATCAAGCAGGTCGCTTCGGGCCGTTTCGGCGTGACCAGCGAATATCTGGTCAGCGCGAACGAGATTCAGATCAAGATGGCGCAGGGCGCCAAGCCCGGCGAGGGCGGCCAGTTGCCGGGCGCGAAGGTGTATCCGTGGATCGCGAAGACGCGGCACACGACCGCGGGCGTGGGACTTATCTCTCCCCCGCCGCATCACGACATCTATTCGATCGAGGATCTCGCCGAGCTGATCCACGATCTCAAGAACGCGAACCGTCACGCGCGTATTTCCGTGAAGCTCGTGGCTGAGGTCGGCGTCGGAACGGTTGCGGCGGGCGTCGCGAAGGCGCATGCAGACGTCGTGCTGGTGAGCGGCTATGACGGCGGTACGGGCGCCTCTCCGCAGACCTCCGTCGCACACGCAGGTCTGCCCTGGGAGCTCGGCCTCGCCGAAACGCATCAGACGCTCGTCATGAACAATCTGCGCAGCCGCATCGCTGTGGAGACGGACGGGCAGCTGAAGACGGGACGCGACGTAGTGGTCGCTGCGCTGTTGGGGGCCGAGGAGTTTGGATTCGCCACGGCGCCGCTGGTGGCGACCGGCTGCATCATGATGCGCGTGTGCCATCTGAACACGTGTCCAACCGGCATCGCTACGCAGGATCCGAAGCTGCGGGAGAAATTCACCGGCAAACCCGAGCACGTGGTGAACTTCATGCGCTTCATCGCGATGGAGATGCGCGAGCTGATGGCGCAGCTAGGCTTCCGCACCGTCGAAGAAATGGTCGGCCGCGTCGATCGCCTCGAGGCCCGCAAGGCGGTGAACCATTGGAAAGCGAAAGGCCTGGATTTCAGCAACCTGCTTTACCAGCCCGATGCGGGGCCGGAAACGGGTCGCTACTGCCAGATTCCGCAGGATCATGGGCTCGACAAATCCCTCGATCTCACGACGATTCTCGAGCTGTGCAGGCCAGCGATCGAACGCGGCGAGAAAGTACGCGCGGAACTTCCCATTCGGAACGTGAACCGGGTCGTCGGCACGATTACGGGCAGCGAAATCACGCGCAAGTACGGTGCGGCGGGATTGCCGGAAGACGCTGTCAAGCTGAAATTCAAGGGTTCGGCCGGTCAGAGCTTCGGCGCATTCGTTCCGCGGGGCATGACGCTGGAGCTCGAAGGCGACGCGAACGACTACGTCGGCAAGGGGCTGTCGGGCGGAAAGCTCATCATTTATCCACCTCAGGGCTCCACATTCACGCCGTACGAAAACATCATCGTCGGCAACGTTGCGCTGTACGGCGCAACCAGCGGCGAGGCATACATCAGCGGCATGGCGGGTGAACGCTTCTGCGTGCGCAACAGCGGCGTACACGCCGTCGTCGAAGCCGTGGGCGATCACGGTTGCGAGTACATGACCGGCGGACGCGTCATCGTGCTCGGGCCTGCGGGACGCAACTTCGCGGCCGGCATGTCCGGCGGGGTCGCGTACGTGCTCGATGAGCGCGGCGAGTTCTCCGCGAACGTGAACCGTGAAATGGCGGACATCGGACCGCTGGAGGAGCCGGAGGAAATCGCCGCCGTGCGCGCCATGATCGAAAGGCATGCGCAGTACACGGCCAGCACCCGAGCGAAACAGGCGCTCGAGAACTGGGACCGCATCGTGGCGAAGTTCGTGCGGGTAATGCCGCGCGATTACAACCGCATGGTGAAGTGCATCGCGCGAGCGCACGAACAGGGCCTCACCGGAGACGACGCCATCATGGTCGCCTTCGAAGAGAACGCGCGCGATCTGGCGCGAGTGGGCGGCAACTAACCGGGAAAGCAACTAGTGGCTCGTGACCGGGCGATAGTCCGCAGGCCTCACGAATCACGATTCAGTTCAAAGTAATTATGGGCAAGCCCACTGGCTTTATTGAATATTTGCGCGAACTTCCCGTCGACCGCACGCCGCAGGAGCGGGTCCGCGACTGGAAAGAGTTCCATCACGAGATGGACGAGCGACGCCTGCGCCATCAAGCCGCGCGCTGTATGGATTGCGGCGTGCCGTTCTGTCATACGGGCAAACTGATCAGCGGCATGGCCTCGGGCTGTCCGGTCAACAACGTGATTCCGGAGTGGAACGACCTCGTCTATCGCGGGTTGTGGCGCGAAGCGCTCCAGCGTCTGCACATGACGAATAATTTTCCGGAGTTCACCGGACGCGTGTGC
>DATAFY010000500.1:0-1866 GCA_036257205.1 Steroidobacter sp.
TCTCAACCCAGAGGGTACGCGTTTTCCCGACGAGTTCGTTCGCCACAAGGTCTTGGACGCAGTCGGCGATCTGGCGCTCGCGGGCGCCCCTTTGCTCGGCACTTACCGCTCGTTGCGCGGGGGCCACAAGCTCAATCATGCGGTGCTGTGTGGCCTGATGTCGGATACGACCGCCTGGACGTGGGTGGAAGGGGAGACTCCGCGGCCGATTACCGGCCATGCCGAGATCGCCTCGCGTTTGGCACCGGCCTTCGGCCCCGACCGGTCTTAAAAAACCCAAGCGGCGCCAAGCATTTCAGCCTGCCACATTCCGGGCGGAATGGCGGCCTATTTCCTAAAGGGCGACGGGGATTTATCGGGCGGCGACGGGGCGGGCAGCGGTTGAACCTCGCGTCGGGGACGGGATTCATCCGATCCATGGCATTATGGTCAGCGACGGTCGAGGGCGTGGAAAGCTGCGCGCGCGCGGCGACGCGGTTTGCTGCCTTCGCGCTGGTGGCGCTCGCGCTCTGCGCCTGCAGCCTGTTCGACCATGAGACGGTTGCACCCGACGAGCCCGCCGATAAGCTCTACAACGAGGGCCTCTACCTTCTGAACAGCAAGAAGGACCCCAAGTCTGCGGCCAAGAAGTTCGAAGAGGTTGATCGCCAGCATCCTTATTCGGAATGGGCGCGCAAGGCGTTGATCATGTCGGCCTTTGCTTATTACCAGGCCAATGCCTACGAGGACTGCATCAACACGGCCAAGCGCTACGTCACGTTACATCCAGGAAGCCCGGACGCCGCCTATGCGCAGTACCTCATCGGCTCGTCCTATTTCGATCAGATGCCCGAAATTTCGCGCGACCAGGATCGCACCGACAAGGCAGTCCAGGCGCTCGAAGAAGTCGCTCGCAAATATCCCACCTCCGAATACGCGGTCGCCGCCAAGCGCAAGATCGAAATGGCGCGCGACCAGCTGGCCGGCAAGGAGATGGATATCGGGCGTCAACTGCTGAATACACATAATTACACAGGCGCCATCAATCGCTTCAAAGTCGTGGTAACGCGATATCAGCGCACGCGACACGTCGAAGAAGCGCTGCTGCGGCTCACCGAAGCCTACATGGCGCTCGGGATCGTGGAGGAGGCGCAGACCTCGGCCGCCGTGCTGGGCCACAATTTCCCGGACAGCCGTTGGTACAAAGACGCCTATGCCCTCATGCAGACGAGAGGGCTCGAGCCCAGCGAGAACAAGGGCCACTGGATCAGCCAGGCGTTTACGAAACTGGCCTCGGGCAAATTCTAGGTCGGCGCGGGAAACCGTTTTACCCATTCCCTGTCGGGCTTGACACCGCAAGTGGGCTCTACCCAACTGGCGGCGTCTACAGCGCGTCGTTCCGGACAAGTTCCGCTGCCGTTGCGATTCGTCACCGCGTGCGCGTCCACTTCTCGGGGGCGGGCTGCGGCGGGCATCCGGCAATCTTACGCGTCTACGGTGCAGGGAAAGGCAAGGACGATCGCCATGCTGGCGCGACTTTCGATTCGCGATATCGTCTTGATCGATCGGATCGATATCGAGTTCGCGTCCGGCCTGTCGGTGCTCACGGGAGAAACGGGCGCAGGCAAATCCATTCTGCTCGACGCCTTCGCCCTGGCGCTCGGCGCGCGCGGCGACGCAGCGCTGGTGCGCCCCGGCGCCGAGCAGGGGCAGGTGACCGCCGCGTTCGAATTGCCGGCCAATCATCCCGTGCGCGCGCTCATGGCGGAAAACGACATCCCGGCGGAAAACGAGCTCATTCTACGGCGCGTGCAGTTCGCAGATGGCCGCACGCGCGCTTTCGTCAATGATCAGCCGCTCAGCGCGCAGGCTCTCAAAGCATTGGGC
>DATAFY010000507.1:0-8069 GCA_036257205.1 Steroidobacter sp.
CAGGCTCTCGGTCAAGTCGCCCACAATAGAGGCCGCGACGACCAGCACACAAAGCCCAACGAAAAGCGCTGCGGTTTTCTGCAGCCACCATACGCCGAACACACTCACGAGCACAGCCGATCCCAATCCGCCGAAGACGCCCGCCCACGTTTTCCCCGGGCTGACGCGCGGCGCCAGTTTTTTGCGCCCGTACCGCCGTCCGGCGAAGTAGGCGCCCACGTCCGCTGCCGCGACGAGCGCGAGCAAGAACAGCAACAACTGCGGATCGTGAGCGTGCAAGCGCGTCAGCGCCAGCCACGCGGGGACGAGCACCAACGCGCCTGCGACCGCGGCCGTCGCCTGATTCATGAACGCCGGCGCCGCAACAATCCACACCAGGGCGACTACCCACCAAGCGATCGCGGCGTACAACACGCCATCCAGCGCCGGACGATCAACGCCGATCCACCAGACCGCAAGGATGCACGCGCACAGCGCAGTCACGTACAGACCTCGCACTGAGCGGCGCCTGAAACCGGGAAACGCAGACCATTCCCAGAACGCAGCGAACGCGAGCAGCGCAAACACCATCGCCGTGAGCTCATGCGGCGCCCACAGGATGACCAGTAGGACCAAAGGCGCAAGCGCCAGGGCCGTGATCACGCGCTGACGCAGCATCAGCGAGACTCGGCCTGTCCGGGGGTCAACCCGAAACGACGCTGTCGCCGACCAAAATGCTCGATGGCGGCGTCTAGTTCTTTCTCACCGAAATCCGGCCACAACGCGTCACAGAAATACAGCTCGGTGTAGGCGAGATTCCACAGTAAGAAATTACTGACGCGCTGTTCCCCGCCTGTTCGGATGAGCAGGTCAGGATCCGGCAAGCCGGCAAGCGCGACGCACCTGGACAACGCGCTCTCGTCGATCTCCTCAAGGCGCATTTCGCCGGCCACACAGCGACGCGCGAGCTCCTGAGCGGCGCGGGCGATGTCCCAGCGCCCGCCGTATGCCACCGCGATCACGAGCGTCATGCGACCGTTCGCCGCAGTTAAATCCATTGCCGCGTTCATTCGGGTGCGCAGCGCAGGCGCCAACTGCTCCAGCTCGCCCACGAACCGCACGCGAATCTCGTTCTTGTGGAGGTTCTCGACTTCATTGTCCAGCGCCTCCAGAAAGCGCCCCATGAGCATAGAAACCTCGTTCTTGGGACGATTCCAGTTCTCGCTGGAAAAGGCGAACAGCGTGAGGACCTCGACGCCGCGACGGGTGCAGTTCTCCACGATCTGTTTTACCGCACGCACTCCCATGCGGTGCCCGGCCGGACGCGGCAGCGATCGAGCGGCGGCCCAGCGACCGTTGCCGTCCATGATCACCGCGATGTGCCGCGGAGCGAGGGCAGAGCGAGTCACACCAGCCATCCGGCTCGCAGGCGCACGCCGCCGGCAAACGCGCAGGGAGCAGTCGGCCCGATGGGAGTGCTGTCATTCACGTTGCGGCGTCCGCTGGTGAGTGGATCAAATCTGCATCAGCTCTTTTTCTTTTTCGGCCAAGACATGGTCGATCTCGGCAACGTGCTTGTCAGTGAGCTTCTGCACTTCTTCCTGGGCGCGGCGATCATCGTCCTGGGACAGCAGCTTCTCCTTCAGCATCTCCTTCAATTCGTTCATGACGTCCCGGCGTACATTGCGAACGGCGACGCGCGCATTCTCCGCTTCATGTCGAACGACTTTGGTCAGGTCGCGCCGGCGCTCTTCCGTCAGCGCAGGCATCGGCACCCGAATGACCGCGCCTGCGGTGTTCGGCATCAGCCCCAGATCCGATTTCATGATTGCCTTCTCGATCGGCTGCACCATCGTCTTGTCCCACGGCGTGACCGTCAACGTGCGAGCGTCCTCGAGGGCGATGTTGGCGACCTGGTTGAGCGGCGTCTCCGAGCCGTAATACTCCACGCGGATATGCTCCAGAAGGGAGGGATGCGCCCTGCCCGTGCGCAGTTTCTTCAGTTCATTCTTGAAGGATGCGACGCATTTCTGCATACGCTCGACTGCGTCTTTCTTGATGTCTTCAAGCATGGTGCTTCTCCAACAGAAGCGGATTGCGCATGACGGATGGAGGTCGGCCGCAGCCGCGTCCTGCCCTCAACGATGCACCCCTCCGCTAGGCTTCCTTCTACCCGTTGGTCACAAGCGTGCCAACGTCCTCGCCGCGCACGATGCGCAGCAACTCGCCAGGAGCATTCAGATCGAAAACGCGCAGCGGCAGATTGTTGTCGCGGCACATCACGATCGCAGTGGCGTCCATCACGTTGAGACGATCCGCCAGGACCTTATCGAAGGTCAAGCGGGTGTAACGCGTCGCAGCCGGATTCTTCATAGGATCATCCGAGTAAATGCCGTTTACTTTCGTCGCCTTGAGCAGCAGATCGGCATTGATCTCAATCGCTCGCAGGCTTGCCGCCGTATCGGTCGTGAAGAACGGATTGCCGGTGCCCGCCGCGAGAATCGTGACGCGGCCTTTTTCAAGGTGACGCACGGCCCGGCGGCGGATGTATTCCTCGCACACCTCGTTGATCCGAATCGCAGACATCACCCGCGCGTACAAACCGAGAGATTCGAGGGAGTCTTGCATTGCGAGCGAATTCATCACCGTCGCGAGCATGCCCATGTGATCGCCCGTGACGCGATCCATTCCCGAGCGCGCAAGCCCCGCGCCGCGAAAAATGTTCCCGCCGCCGATCACCACCGCCACTTGCATTCCGAGGCTCATGACTTCGCGGATCTCCAGAGCGACGCGCTTCAGCATCTTCGGATCGATGCCATAGTCCTCATCACCCATCAACGCCTCGCCGGAGAGCTTCAGCAGGATGCGGCGCAATCCGGGGCCCGCCGGACCGTCATTTCCGCCTTCGCCCGACGCCTTGCCGCCTGCCCTCATGAAAACCTTCCGGGATCGTTCGATTGATAACGCCTCATTATAAAGAAAGAACCCCGCCGGAGCGGGGTTCTTCTATCTGCATCTATCTGCACAGACCGCAGCCGGTCAATGGGACTTGCCGCCTGGCGGAGTCTTCGAACTCTCCACCTGCTTGCGCACTTCCTCGGCAAAGTCCTCCTGCTTCTTCTCGACGCCTTCGCCGACCTCGTAGCGAATAATCGAAAGCACCTCGCCCCCGGCCTTCTTGAGATACTGCTCGACGGTCTGCTTGTCGTCCTTCACGAACGGCTGTCCCAGCAGCGTGATCTCATTCAGCCACTTGCGAACCTTGCCCTCGATGATCTTATCGACGATCTCCTGAGGCTTGCCCGCAGACTTCGGATCATTCTTGGCCTGCTCGAGGAAGATCCCACGCTCCCGCGCAATCTCATCGGCGGGCACTTCGGCTGCCGAGACACGCGCCGGATTAATCGCCGCAACGTGCATCGCGATGTCCTTGGCGACCGCCTCGTCGCCCGAGGACATCGCGACGAGCGCGCCGATGCGCGCACCGTGCAGGTACATACCGATAACGGCCGTCGCATCGATCACGGCGAAGCGCCGAACGCTGATGTTCTCGCCGATCTTGGCGATCAACGCACGGCGGACTTCGTCGACCGACTGACCGGGTTCGAGCGAAGCGCCAGCGAGCGCTTCCAGGTTCGCAGGGCGATTCGCCAGCACGCTCTTGCCGACTGCGGCGGCGAACCGCTGGAAATCCGCCTCGCGCGCCACGAAATCGGTTTCGCAATTGACTTCAACGATCGCGGCCCGTTTTCCGTCGGACGCGCGCTCGATCACGATCACGCCCTCGGCTGCGACGCGCGAAGCCTTCTTGTCGGCCTTCGCGAGCCCCGCCTTGCGCATCATCTCGGCGGCGGCCTCCAGATCGCCGTTCGTCTCAACGAGAGCCTTCTTGCATTCCATCATCCCTGCGCCCGTGCGTTCGCGCAGGATCTTGACTGCTTCTGCCGTGACTGCCATCGATTACTCCGCTCCCGTGGTCGTCGCGGGCGTGGTCGCCGGCGTGGTCGTCACGGGCTTGCGCTTCGCAAGGGCTTCCTTGCGGCGCGCCATGAACTCTTCGGGCGACACATCCGCCTCGACGTCGTCGACTTCTGCAGCGACCGTCTCCTCCACCGGCTCGGCTTCGCTCTTCTCGGGCGCGCGCCGACGCGCGGGGGCCTTCTTCTTGACCGTCGCCTTGGGGCTGCGACGCGGCTGAGCGGCCGGGGCGCCGGCCTTCGGTCTGGGCTTGCCCTCTTCGTCCAGCTCAACGAACTCGTCTTCGCCGGTAGGCACTTCGGGACTGGCCGACTTACCTTCGATCACCGCATCAGCAACGCCTTCGACATAAAGCTGAATGGCGCGCATCGCATCGTCGTTGCCGGGAACGACGTAGTCGACGTCCTCGGGCGAGCAATTGGTGTCGACGATCGCGACTACGGGGATGCCGAGCTTCTTCGCTTCGTGAATCGCAATGCGTTCGTGACCCACGTCGATCACGAACAACGCGTCAGGCAGCGACTCCATTTCTTTGATTCCGCCGAGACTGCGCTCCAGCTTCTCGCGTTCGCGGCGCAGACCCTGCGCTTCGCGTTTGCTGTGCTGCTCGAGCGAGCCGTTCTGCGCCATCTCATCGAGCGTCGTCAGGCGCTTGATGGATTGCCGCACGGTCTTGAAGTTCGTGAGCATGCCGCCGAGCCAGCGATGGCTCACGTAAGGCATGCCGCAGCGCATCGCCGCGACTTTGACCGCTTCACGAGCGGAACGCTTCGTGCCGACGAAAAGCACGCGCCCGCCGTCCGTCACGATTTGTTTGGTAAAGTTCGCCGCCTCGTTGTAGAGCGGCAGCGTCTTCTCGAGATTGATGATGTGGATTCGGTTGCGTTCCCCGAAAATGTACGGCGCCATTTTGGGGTTCCAGAAGCGGGTTTGGTGTCCGAAGTGAACGCCCGCTTCCAGCATCTGTCGCATCGACACGCTGGCCATGATGAAGTCTCCTTTTGGGGGTTGAGCCTCCACTCGCCCCATACAACGACCTGCGCGAGCTTGAAGCTCGTTGCAGGCACCCCGTCGTATGTGTCGGTGAGTGTGAGAGATTCGTTGCGAAAAAAGCGCGCGCTTTATACCATAAACCCCGCGATCGTCCAAAAGTTTTCTTACGTTTTTTCAAGCACTTTCCTTTAACAGATGCGCAGCCTTCCCCAGCTTTTGAACCGCAAGCCTGCGCACGCCATTGACGACGGGTCCGCCGTAATGCTCGAACCATCGACCCGACAGCTACAGGTGACGATCAAGACTCCGGCCGAACAGGAGCAGATGCGAATCGCGGGGCGTCTGGCGGCCGACGTACTAGACATGATCGAGCCTTACATCGTCCCCGGCGTCAGCACCGAGGAGCTCGACGCTCGCTGCCACGACTACATCGTGAACGTGCAGAAGGCGATTCCGGCCCCGCTCAACTACCGCGGCTTTCCCAAATCGATCTGCACCTCGGTCAATCACGTCGTCTGTCACGGAATTCCTAGCCCGGACAAGCGCCTGAAACAGGGCGACATCGTTAATGTGGACGTTACCGTCATCAAGGACGGCTGGCATGGCGATACGAGTCGTATGTTTGCCGTCGGGAAGATCTCGCCTGCGGCGCAACGCCTCATCGAGCTGACGCGCGAAGCGATGTGGATCGGCATCCGACAGGTGCGTTCCGGCGCGCGGCTCGGGGATATCGGCGCCGCGATTCAGACCTTCATCGAAGCGCAGCATCTGAGCATCGTGCGGGAGTATTGCGGACATGGGATCGGCCGGGTCTTCCACGAGGATCCGCAGGTGCTGCACTACGGCGAACGCGGTCAAGGCCTGGAATTGCGTCCCGGCATGACGTTCACGGTCGAGCCGATGGTGAATGCCGGCAAGCGACATGTACGGCTGCTGGCCGATGGGTGGACCGTGATTACCAAAGATCACTCGTTGTCGGCGCAGTGGGAGCACACTGTGCTCGTCACGCAGGACGGCTGCGAAATCCTCACCCTCGGCGCCGCTGAGCGCTAGCCGCGCACGCGCGCCGCATGCCGATCGTCACGCCCGAGGACCTCGAAGAGCTCACCGCACCGCCGGTGAGCGACCCAGGTTGGGAATATCTGAACGCGCTTCGTTCGACGCTGGCCGCAAGTCGCGCGGACCTCGCCGCATACCGCGCCGCGCTCAAGGAAGGCGACGCGCGCTTGAAGCAACGCTTTCTGGACGATGAGCCTGTAGAACGGTTGGTCCGGGATCGCGCTCGCCTGGTCGATCTGGCGCTCAAGACCGCGTGGTCGATCCACTTGGGCGAGCATGCCGGCGAGATCGCACTCATCGCCGTGGGCGGGTACGGGCGCGGTGAACTGAACCTGTGCTCCGACATCGACATCATGATTCTGCTGCCGAAGAGCGAATCAGCCCGGTGGCAGCCGAGCCTTGAGCGGTTTCTGACGTTCATGTGGGATATCGGGCTGGAGGTCGGACACAGCGTGCGCACGATCGACGACTGCCAGCGCGAGAGCGCCGCAGACGTCAGCGTTGCGACGACGCTGATCGAAGCGCGCCTGCTCGTGGGGCCTGAGATCCTGTTCGAGGCAATGCGCCGCGCCCTCGCGCCGGAATGCGTGTGGCCTACCCGCGAGTTCTTCGAAGCCAAAGCGGCCGAACAGACCGCTCGTCATCATCGTTATCACGACACCGCCTATAACCTCGAGCCGAACGTCAAATCCAGTCCGGGGGGACTGCGGGACATCCAGACGATCGGCTGGGTCGCCAAACGGTATTTCGGCGCCGACTCGCTCGATGAGCTTGTCGATCACGGTTTTCTGACTAAGAGCGAGCTGCGCAAGCTGAGAACCGCGCAGGCGTTCCTGTGGAAAGTGCGCTTTGCGCTGCACGCGCTCACCCAGCGCCGCGAGGATCGCCTGCTGTTCGATCACCAGATCAAACTCGCGAAAATGTTTGGCTACGAGGACGCGACGTACACTCTCGCCGTCGAACAGTTCATGCAGCGCTACTACCGCACGGCGATGGACGTCAGCCTGCTCAATGAAATGCTCCTACAGCTTTTTCGTGAGGCGATCCTGTCGGATCCGAACGTCGCGCCGACGCCCGTCAACCCCCGTTTCCAGATTCGCAACGAATACCTCGAGGTCTCGAACGAGGACGTCTTCGACCGCTACCCTTCCGCGCTTCTTGAGCTGTTCGTGTTGCTCGAACAGCACCCGCAAGTGCGCGGCGTGCGCGCCTCCACCATTCGCCAGGCGACCCGCCATTTGTGGCTCATCGACGAAGAGTTTCGCCAACACCCGCGCAATCACCGACTCTTTTTCGAAATACTGCGGGCGCCGGTGGGCGTCACGCATGAGCTGCGCAGGATGAACCTGTATGGGGTGCTCGGCCGATACATCCCGGCGTTCGGGCGTATCGTCGGGCGCATGCAGTACGACTTGTTCCACGCGTACACCGTGGATGCGCACACCTTGTTCGTGGTGAGCAATCTGCGTCGTCTGGCGATGCCCAAGTACGACCATGAGTTCCCCGAGCTGTCGCGCATCATGCAGTCGCTGCCCAAGCAGGAGCTGGCCTATCTCGCCGCGATCTTCCACGACATCGCCAAAGGGCGCGGCGGCGATCACTCCGAACTCGGCGCCGTGGATGCGGAGGCCTTCTGTCTGGAGCAAGGGCTGTCGCGGTACGACGCCCGCCTGGTCGCCTGGCTCGTGCGCAATCACCTCATGTTCTCGGTGACTGCCCAAAAGAAGGACATCAGCGACCCGAAGGTCATCCATGAGTTTGCGAAGCTCGTGGGCGATCAGACCCACCTCGACTACCTTTACGTGCTTACGGTCGCCGACGTGCGGGGCACCAATCCGAAGCTGTGGAACAACTGGAAGGCCTCGTTGTTCGCGGGCTTTTACGAGCGCACCAAGCGGGCGCTGCGGCGCGGACTTGAAAATCCGATCGACAAGGACGAGCTGATCGCCGAAACGCAAGCGCGCGCGCGTGAATTGATCGTGCGCGAAGGGCTGGGCGAGAGCGCAATCGCGGACGTCTGGCAGCGCCTCACCGAGGCGTATTTCCTGCGGCATACGCCC
>DATAFY010000616.1:0-2658 GCA_036257205.1 Steroidobacter sp.
CCAGGGTCTATATGAGACGTTGGGACAAAAGATGCGCGAGTGTTTCGAGGGCTGGCAGGCGGCCGTGCTGACCGGCAATCCGCCGCTCGCAAAGGCGATCGGCGTGAATGCGCGCCGGAGTCACACCTTGTACAACGGGCGCATTGAGTGCCGGCTGCTGCGCTTCGACATTTCGCCCGGCGAGTATCGCTCGCGCGAGCGCCCGAGCGTCGATGCGGACGAGTTGCGACAGCGGCCGGGCGCGCAGATGTTCGCCAACAGGCTGCGCAAGAACCTGAAGAGCGTCCAGGAATGGGCGAGGCGCGAAGACGTCGATTGCTGCCGTGTGTACGACGCGGATATGCCCGAATACGCGTTTGCGATCGATCAGTACGGCGACGGCGCAGGCGAGCGCTGGGTCGTCGTGCAGGAGTACGCTGCGCCGCGAACGATCGAGCCGAAGGCGGCGCGCCAGCGACGAGAGGAGGCCCTTGCGGTCATCCCAGCCGTGTTGGACGTTCCGGCGCAGCGCATGCGCGTCCGGGAACGGCGCCCCCAGAAGGACGGCGCGCAATACGAGAAACTCGGGCGTGAACGCGAATTCGAGATCGTGCGCGAAGCGCCCTATCGGTTCGCTGTGAACTTCAGCGATTATCTTGACACCGGCCTGTTTCTCGACCACCGCCTGACGCGCCGGTACATCGGCGAGCTCGCTCGCGGACGTCGTTTCCTGAATCTGTTCGCCTATACGGGCGCCGCGACCGTATACGCCGTCGGCGGCGGCGCCGCTTCATCCACGACCGTCGATATGTCGCGCACCTACATCGAATGGGCGAAGCGCAACCTCGCCCTGAACGACCTCGCCGGACCGCAACATGGATTCGTGCAGGCGGACTGCCTCGCGTGGTTGGTCGAACAGCGGGAGAAACCGCGCCGCTGGGACGTGATGTTTATCGATCCGCCCACACACTCGCGTTCCAAGCGAATGGATGGGGATTTCGATGTGCAACGCGACCACGCACGTTTGTTGAAGCTCGCCGCAGCGCTGCTGTCGGCGGACGGCGTGATCGTCTTCTCCAACAATTACACGCGGTTCAGGCTCGATGCTGCGGGCCTGAGTGAATTCGCTATCGAGGACATCACACAACGGACCCTCCCGCAGGATTTTCTGCGCAACCCGCGCATACATTCCTGCTTCTTGTTGCGGCCGCGCGGGACCGAAGGCTAGCCGTACATGCGAAGTTGGGCGCTTGCCGACCCTGGTTTTCGCGCATCAGAGCGCCAAATTAGGGAGGGTTCCTGATTGCTATGATTCTTGCGTTGCAGCAGAATTGCGCCGCGCTGAGCACCCCCTCCCTCGTTTCTGTCAAGCGTGTCATGAGCGGTGATTCGTTCCAGGTCTATTCGCACCCCAAACTCGGGGTGGTCATTTACGATCCGATTGCGCAAATGGGCCTGACGCGCGAGCAGATGCGGCTATTCAAGATCGGCTCGATGGGCGCTAGCACGTTCATGCGCGGCATCGTCAGCAAGGATCTCAGCGCGTGCGCCGATGAGTTGGCGAGCGAGCACGCTGCGGCGGTCGAAACGTATCGCGCTGCGCGCAACGGGCGGCGCAAGCCCTATTGCGAGCACTGCCGTCGACACTTCGGTTCGGTCGATTTCACTGTATGCGGGGAATGCAGCACGATCCGTTGCACGTGCGGGGTCTGCGGCTGCGCGTCCAGTTCACGGCGGCGCAAAGCGGCCTGAGGCAGCGTTCACTCCCTGCGGGATGCTCATCGTTTACGCTCGGCGATAAGGCCGGCGAGCTATGCGCTGCGGGCTTCTCGACCTAGCCTGCCGACCTGGAGTTTACGCTTCTGCATGCACATATTTCGCGCATTCACGATAGAGGCTGCGCACCGCCTGCCGAATGTGCCCGCGGGCCACAAGTGCGCGCGCCTGCACGGTCATTCTTTTAGGATTGAGCTGCATCTGCGCGGCGCAGTAGACGCGCACACTGGCTGGATCATGGACTTCGCGGACGTCAAGGCCGCGTTTGAGCCAGTGTATGGGCAGCTTGATCATCACTATCTCAATGAAATTCCTGGTCTCGAAAACCCAACCAGCGAAAATCTCGCGCGTTGGATCTGGCACGCTGTGAAACCCAGCTTGCCGCTGCTTTCAAAAGTCATCGTGCATGAGACGTGCAACAGCGGCGCGGTGTATGAGGGCTGTGACTAGCCCCACGCGGAGATTTATCAAAGAATATCCCTCATCCGATACCACAGCATCGCCAGCATGAGCGCGGGTGTGCGCAGGAGCGGACCGCCTGGAAAGTTCCTGTGCTGCAGTTTCGTAAAGAGATCAAAGCGCTCCGCCTGTCCTGCCACAGCCTCCGCGACGAGCTGGCCGGCGATCCCAGCCAGAGCGAGGCCATGTCCCGAGAATCCTTGCAAGTAGTAAACGTTGGGCGCCAGTCGGCCGAAGTCGGGCGCGCGGTTCATCGTAACGTCGAGCTGGCCGCCCCACGCGAAGTCGACGCGCACGTCACCGAGCTGCGGAAATACATTGAGCATGCGCTTACGCGTCGCGCGCGCCGTATCGAACGCATCGTGGCCCGAGTAGCTGACGCGTCCTCCGAATAGCAAACGGTGATCTGCGGAGCGGCGGAAGTGATCGAGTACGAAGTTGGCG
>DATAFY010000007.1:0-9141 GCA_036257205.1 Steroidobacter sp.
GCCCAAGAGGACACAGCCGCCAAGAGGTGAGTCAAATCGCATTTCCATCGACGGGGAGTTGGCGGCGCGCTCTCGACAACAGAACGGCGAGCGAGCGGAAGAGATATAGAGGCATGTTCGCGGCGGTTACAACGACGCTCAAGAATTCGAAGCCCTCCGCCGCCGACTTGCTGTAGTTCATGAGCAGCTCGCAGCGATGCCCGCGAGGACCGAGGCCAGCGCAGGGCGCCGCGGGAATTCTCATTCCAAGACGCGCCGAAACGTCCCGTGCCAATCAAAGCTTTGCGCAAGCTCGCCAGTGATTAGCGCCCCAGTCCGCTCACGACGATGAAAACTGCGACGTATCCGCCGCCGAACAGGCGCGTCAGCAAATCGGCAAATGGGGACGCGGCGCCGCCAGCTCGTCTTGCGGAGTTGGCGACGACTGGGCCGCAGATATCCCAAGAACCGAGAGCCCGCCGCCGCAAATGCGGTCTTGCTTCGGTCTCGTGCGTCTCATGGCTCGGAATCGGCGCTGTTTCGACCATTCCCAATACACGAGCTTAGGCGCCGAAGGTTGCCTTCGATGTCACGATAACAGCCGCTGAGCCGCACGAGTCACTGCGGCTTGGGAGTATTTGCAGGATCAGAAGGCGAGGTCTCTGACGCAGCAGGCGCGCTCGGATCAGGGTCGCTCTCCTGTGCTGGCGGCGCCAGCTGAGGAGTGCTGGGCATCACCGGCATCAGCGCCTCCACTGTGAGTTGCGGAGACATGTGTGATATTTCGCGTCGATCGCAGTAAGGACCTCGGCGGACCACGCGCAACTTGAGTTCCCTAAAGATGCTCGTCGACATCTGCTCGAGCAGTTCGCAGTCTTTGGGTCTGAGGTCGATCGTGCTGCGAGAAAGCGTCACGGATCGGCGCTCAGCGCGAAACACAACTGGATCATATAGGTTCGCCGCCGGATTCCCCGTCACGCGTGACACGAGCTCACGGCGCGCCTTGTCTTTCTCGAGCTGGGCGAGCACTTCCGGCGTCGCCTCCACCGGCATCATCACACGAACACGCACGTGCACCGACTGCTCGTGGCCGGCATCTCGGTTCCCCAACCCATCGGATGAAGTCCGCCATCGTTCAGAGGATGTGCGCCACTGATCGGACGGAGTCTGCCATGTACCCACGGGCGCTTCGCCGGGGACAACGACGGTGTCGCAACCGGTCACGTTGACCTGCACATCATCACTTGCGCCGAGGGCGCGCAAGATGGATGCAACGCGACTCTGCATTTCGCTACATGAAAACAGGGCTGCGGAGCTGCGATAGAAAAAATCGACTTCACTCAGCTTCAAGACCGCCGCCGTCTGCTGCTGCGCCAGCACCTGAGGACCCGTCGCAAGCGCGGCTGTGGCAAGCAAGACGGCAGCACGCCGCACACGATCACGCGTCTCGTTGCGCAACGTGCTCAGCGAAGGAGTTGCTCTCATCACTCCATTCTCGGCACAAGAAGAAATGAACGCAATCTCGGCAATGCGCAGCTTCCTGCAGGTCTGAGCCTGCTGCACGGCCGGAGGAGCAGCCGTTTGTCAGAAATCCATGCTCTTCTCTCCTTCTCGGCGTCGTCCTACCCATACCTCGGGCATGATGCTCGATAGATGGCGTGCCATTCCGATGGGAGGCGGCTGGACGAATCGGAGGCATCGATCGAAGTCTCTCTCTAGGCACTGGAAACAGAGACAGCGTTCAGGTTCTGCTCGCTTTGTAAGTTGCGATCACTTCCTCCAGGGTCGGATTCGCCTTGGCCCTATCTGCGATTCTCACGGTCCCGTTCATTCGCCTGTCGGCGACAGCTTGAAAGCCTGTACGGACGGCGCGGCCGCAATTGCATCAATCAGAGCTCGGACCTGGTCATGCTTGCTGCTGCGGATCGCCATGCGGCACTCGAAATAACTTGGTTTTGAGTTCAGACGGTACTGCACGTTCACGATGCTGAAGCCGTGCTCCAGGATGAGCCTGCGCAACTCGCCTTCGGACATCGGGGACTCGCGGGCGAATCGCACGACAAGCTCTGCATAGAACAGTGCAGGCGTCCTCGCCTCGATCCAGCGGAATACGGACAGCACGCCTAGAGTGATCGTGCTGGCGAAGACCGCCGGAATGTAAAAGCCAATTCCCACCAAAACGCCGATGGCTGCGGTCATCCATATCGATGCTGCAGTCGTTAGTCCGTGTACGGCGTAACCAGCCTTTACGATGACGCCTGCGCCGAGGAAACCGATGCCCGTCATTATTCCTTGAGCCATACGCGTGGGATCGAGCGTCACCTGTCGGAAATCCGGCGGCGAGAACCACTCGTTCTGGTACGCCGTTACGAGCATGAGCAACGCCGTTGAGACGCACACAAGAGCGTGAGTGCGAAAGCCGGCAGGCCGACCGCTATAGCTGCGCTCCATGCCGATCAGAGCTCCGATCAGGAGCGCTGCAAGGAGCCGCCCAAGGATCTCCCAATAGTCATGTGTCATGGTTCCGCCTTGTGATGCATCGTTGCAAACCGGGACCGTTATGCATGTCGGCGCCTCACAAACGCCGGAAGCTTCCCTTCAAAGATGTTGAGAGTCTTAGGCGCGGAGTTCGTGTGGCTCTCGCTTGCGAAGAACGATGGCCCTATAGCCTACCCTGAATTTGAGCTGCAATACGCGCCCGCGGGTCAGTCGTTTGCGCGGTGTACCGACGAAGCGGGCTTGTCCCGGTTGCGCGGCTCTGGACGATATCGGCGGTCCCGCGATTCCGGCCAGCCGTGACGCAGCCTAGCCGGTTTATTGATGGATGGATCTCTACTCAAGCTGCCCAGGGAAGATTGGGACGCATGAGCTCGGCAAGCTACGTGCGGATTGACCGCACGTGGCCCCATGGACGATCCGGGCGAGAAATGCATTTACATCGCATATTCGCATCAGGGTCTTCCTTAGACCGTCGGGCGCCTTCGTGCTGATTGCCCTCGCGTCAGTAGCGCGAGACCGTTAACGCCTTCGAACCGGCGGTCATCTGGTTCTCCTGGCAGCTGACTGACGCCTTACCTGGTCTGCACACAGTCGATCACGCCAACCTGCGCTCGCTCGGAATAGAATCGCCTTATGCCCCTCAAGCTCTTTCGCAAGTCATCTGATATTCGTCCGCGCTTCGAGCAAGATCCATCATTCGCCGAAGAACTTGCGCGCCGTTTCAAGGCCATTGACTTCCAGCCCAGCAGAGGTTTTCTTAAGGATCGATGGCAACCAAAGCGCCCCGCATCGCCGGCCGCCAGAACGCGAAAATAGACCGGCTCGGAACCTCTAACAATCAACCTCGCGCTGCATGTACACGCTGGATCGTCCGTGTCTCGGCGAGGCAAACTGCTCGAAAACAACAGCCGAGGGCGCTTGCGATCGGCATCGTCGCTTTGGTGATGCGGAAACCGATGATCTTAGGAACTATGCGCCGTCGATTTCGCACAGCGAATGTTGGATGGCGTATCGGGGTCAATGCGAGCGACGGCGACCCTGTGGCCATACGCTGTCTGCAAGCGCAACCAATGCCTTGAGTCCAGGGACAACAGCAAAGCGCGGAGCGGATTGCATTGCGGCGCCGCGCCTTCTCTTGGTATGCGCAAGGGAAAGACTCAGCTGCCTCCATGCGAAGGCGAGTCACTCACCGGCGCTGTATGCCCAGCCGGTATGCGTACCTCATCCAGCGTGTCGCGCAGCAGCCTTCGCACGACCACATAGAACACCGGCACGAGCAGCACGCCCAGAAAGGCCGCGGCAAGCATGCCGCCGGCAACACCTGTGCCGATCGCACGGCGTGCGTTGGCGCCAGCGCCTGTGGATACAACGAGCGGCAACACGCCAAGGATGAATGCAAAGGAAGTCATCAAGATCGGCCGCAAGCGCAGACGCGATGCTTCCAGCACGGCTTGATACAGCGTCTTGCCTTGCGTCTGCTGTGCGAGCGCGTACTCCACGATCAAGATGGCGTTCTTGGCCGACAGACCAATGATCGTGATCAGGCCCACCTTGAAGAAAATATCGTTCGGCAGCCCGCGCAGGTTTACCGCGAGTACAGCGCCTAACAATCCAAGCGGCACGATCAGCATCACCGCTATCGGCGTCGACCAGCTCTCGTACAACGCTGCGAGACATAGGAACACGATCAGTAATGAGGTCCCGAACAGGAGCGGCGACTGGGTCCCCGATAGGCGCTCCTGGAGAGCCTGACCAGCCCAATCGGAACTAACACCCCGCGGCAGGCGCTCACGCACGATGCGTTCCATGGCGTTCATCGCCTCCCCGGAGCTAAACCCCGGCGCGGCCTGGCCCGTCAATTGGATCGCGGGATAGCCATTAAAGTGGCTGAGCGTCGGCGGCGCCACTTCCCACTGCGTATGCACCAGACTCGACAGCGGGACCATTTTCGATTCACCAACATCGCGCGTACTTGGCAGGTAAAAGTTTTCGAACGCCGCGGGCGTCATACGAAACGGCGCATCGGCCTGCATCACCACCCGGCGCACACGGCCTTCGTTGAAGAAGTCGTTCACGTACACCGGCGCAAGCATCAGCTGAATGGCGGAGTACACGTCGGTCACCCTGACTCCGAGAGCTTCCGCCTGCACGCGATCGATCGTGAGTTTCAGCCTTGGCGAAGGCTGAGGCGTATTCGTCCGCACGTGCGCAAGCGCCGGGTCCTTGCCAGCCTCCTGCAACAGCGTTTGCAGCGCCTGATTCAACGCCGGCCGCCCCAGCCCGACGCGGTCCTCTAGGAAGAAATCGAAGCCGCCGAACTGTCCCAGGCCTGCGATCGTCGGCGGCGAAATGAAGAGCACGCGAGCGTCGTGAATCTGCGAACTCACATTGGCGAAGGCCCAGGGGATGAGCTCCTGCGCCGTCTGCTTGCGTTCGTCCCAGTGTTTCAGGCGCACGAACATCTGACCCATGTTTTCGCCCTGACCGATGAAGCTGAAACCAGCAACGCGAGTCGAGAACGTGACGTTTTCGTTGTTTTCCAGCAGCTTACCGGCGCGATCCAACGTACCGACTGTACGGTCGAGCGTGGCGCCCGGCGGAAGCTCGACGATGCCGATGAACATGCCGATATCCTCTTCGGGCACGAAGCTGGTCGGCAGACGTGCATACAGCAGCGCCGCAACGAGCACCAGCGCGATGAAGCTCGCCATCCACCGCGGCGTGTGTCGCAGCGAAGAGGCGAGCGTTTGAATATAGGCGGTCTGCGAGCGAGCGAATGCGTCATTGAATCGACCGAACAAGACGTTGTTCATGTGGGTGGGGCGCAGAATGGTCGCGCACAGGGCGGGTGTGAGACTCAGCGCAAGAAAGGCCGAGAACAGCATCGACAGCGCAATGACCAACGCGAACTGCCGGTAGATGCCGCCGACCGTGCCGCCCTGCAACGCAGCCGGTACGAACACCGCCGACAGCACGACCGTAATGGCGATGATCGCGTTCGTGATCTGGCTCATCGCCTTGCGCGTAGCTTGCATGGGCGAGAGGTTCTCCTCGCGCATGATGCGCTCCGTGGCTTCGATGACCACTATCGCGTCGTCCACCACGATGCCGATCGCCAGCACCATTGCAAACAGGGTGAGCTGGTTGATGGAGAAGCCCAGCGCGTTCATCGCCAGCGCGGCGCCAAGCAGCGCCACGGGTACGACGAGCGTCGGAATCAACGTGGCGCGAAAACTCTGCAGGAACAACAGCATCACGAGGAACACGAGCACCACCGCTTGAATGAGCGTGTACACGACTTCCTTGATGGCTATCCTGATGTACTGGGTGGTGTCATGCGAGACCTTCCACGTGACGCCAGGCGGGAACGTCGAGGCGAGTTCGGCCATCTTCTGCCTGACCGCTTCGCCCACTTCCAGTGCATTGGCGTTCGGCAGCGTCTGCACACCGAATGCCCCCGTGGATCCTGCTTCCTCGCGCGCCTCTAGACTGTACGTCTGCGGACCATATTCAACCCTTGCAACATCCTTTAGCCGCACGGCGGCGCCGCCAGGATCGGCGCGCAAAATGATTTGTTCGAACTGCTCGGGCGACGTGAAGCGGCCTTCGGCAGCGACGGTGGCTGTGAACTGCTGTCCGGGCACCGCCGGACGCGCGCCTATCTCACCGGACGCAAACTGCACGTTTTGGTTGCGCACGGTATCCATGACATGCGCAGCCGACATGCCAAAGGCCTGCAACTTGCCAGGATCGAGCCAAATGCGCATGCCCAACTCGTAGCCGAAGTGAAGCACGAGACCTACGCCCGGGAGTCTCTGAATAGAATCGACCACGTGGGTGGCGACGAAGTCGTTCAAGTGATTCCGATCGACGCCGCCGTCCTTCGACGTCAGCGTGACCACCATCAACATGCTCGGATTCACCTTCTGCACGCTAATGCCCTGCCGCACCACATCCGAGGGCAGTCGCGGCTCGCCCTGAGCCACGCGGTTTTGCGTCTGCACGACCGCGATATCCGGGTCTGTGCCGCTCCTGAAGGTCAGCGTGATGGCCGCTTGCCCGGTCGAACTCGAACTGCTCGTGAAATACAGCAATCCGTCGATGCCTTTGAGCTGCTGTTCGATCACCTGCGTCACGGTGGTTTCGATGGTTTCGGCGTTGGCGCCCGGATACGTCATCGAGACCTGGACCTGAGGAGGGGCGACCGTTGGATACGACTCGACCGGCAGGGTCGCGAACGCGAACGCACCGCCGATCGCAATCAGGATCGCGATCACCCAAGCGAAGATCGGGCGACTGATGAAGAAGTTCGGCATGGTCGCGCTACTCCCTTGCTGCGGCCCTTCCCGACGCCGTGGGAATGGGCGTCTGCGCCGGCGTGGGCTGCAACGCCGCACCGGGTTGAATCATGCCCAGGCTGTTGACCGCGATCTGATCACCGGCCAATAACCCGTCAGTCACGATCCAGTCCGTTCCATGCATGGCGTCCGTCGTGATGCGTTTCTGCACTGCCTTATTGTCGTTGCCCACGGTCCACACAAAGGCGCCTTCCGAATCTCGCAAGACGGCCTTCTGCGGGATGAGGAACACATCGCTGCGTTGACCCATCGTGAGTCGCACCTTCACGAACATGCCGGGCAACAAACGACGCTGCGGGTTTGGGACGACGCCGCGAAACGCTACAGTGCCGGTATTCGGATCGACCCGGGCGCCGGAAAAATCCACCGCACCGGCGTGGTCGTACAACGTCCCATCGGACAGTACGACCTGAACCTGTGCCCGGCTGTTAGCGAGATTCGTGACATCCCCCTTCAGCTGCAAACGCGTCAGCTGTTCGAGCACGGCGGCGGGAAGATCGAAATTGACGTAGATCGGATCGAGCTGTTCGATCACGGTCAGCAAGGTGGCTTCATCCTGGCCGACGAGCGCGCCTTCGGTCACCTCTTGCTCCGCTGCGCGTCCGGCGATCGGGGCAGTCACCGTGGCATAACCGAGGCGGATGCGAGCAGACTGCACGTCCGCTTGCGCCTGCTTCGTCTGCGCGGCGGTCGAACGTTCAGCGGCTTCGGCATCGTCCAGCGCAGCCTGGGAAATGAGGCGATCGGCAACGAGCTTGCGCGCCCGATCGGCCACCACTTTGGCGTTTGTCGCTTCTGCCTCCGCTCGCGCCAGCGCTGCCAGCGCCCGATCGAGTTCGGCCCGCAGCGGCATCGGGTCGATCTGAAACAGCGGCTGACCCACTTTGACTTCGGTGCCTTCCTTGAACAGACGGCGCTGCAGAACGCCTGCCACGCGCGCGCGCACGTCGGCCGAACGCGTCGCCGAGAGTCGCCCCACAAACTCGCGTGTCAACGGCACGCCTTGCGGTTGCGCGACCATCACATCCACCGCCAGCGGCGGAATCTCCATACGCTCCGGCTTGCCGCCGCAGCCCGCGAGCGCCAACAACAACGATCCAGCGACACTTATGCGGAGCTCAACGAGAGGCTTCATCGGATTGGGGATGTGGAACACAGAATCCGTAACCATACCCGATGTGCCGCTGAAACCACACAGTGGATTCCGTCGACGGCGAACGACTGTCCGGCCATAGCAAATGCTACGGTTTGGAAAGCGCATTCTCCGTGAGCCGTGAGCACAGCCAACATATTTGATGGCTGGATCGGCCGCGGCGATCACGTTCGATGATGGATTGAGTCGGATCCCCCTCAGGGATCTTGATCACAAGATCCCCTCGGGGGAGTCTCCGGTTACCAAGCCAAGAGACGCCGCAAGTGTACGCCGATGTTCTGCGAGATCCCGCCTTCTTCCGCTTCCTGACGCGCATCGATGAGGAGTTGGCGGCCGAGACTCGCCGCGAGGGTTGTCCGCGGTGCGCTGGGCGGCTGCATGTGGCCAACTTTCCGCGTAAGCCCCGAGGCTGTCCGGCCGCGGTGGTCGAGGAGTATTCCCGGCGCTTGAGCTTCACCTGCGGGCGCTGCGAGCAGCGCGCCACGTCGGCATCGGTGCGGTTTCTAGGCCGGCGGGTGTATGTGGCGGTGATGCTGATGCTCACCTCACCGCCGCAGGGGCATTCGGTGCGGCAACTGGCTGCTTGGTTGAGCGTACCGATGCGCACCCTGCTGCGCTGGCGGCGGTGGTGGACGCAGACCTTTGTGCGCACGCCGTGGTGGCAGGCAGTGCGCAGCCGCTTCATGCCGCCGATGGCGAGCGCGCAGTTGCCGCGCGATCTGCTGGATCGCTTCCGGGCGGATCGCCCGAGCGATCGACTGGCGCAGGCGTTGCGCTTTCTGTCGACCTCGAGTCGCTGAACCACCCGCCATGATCAAGTAATCCGAGGGTCGAGGGACGTCGGCGTTTCTCCCGCAGAGGATGCCGCTGGCGCGAGCGAAAGTGGGCGCCTAGCCTGCCGCGCCATCGTGATACCGGCGATGTCGTCGGTGTGGGAGGCGATGAGTGAGTGGCAGGAACGATCTGCGTGAGCGCGATCGCTGGGCGCGATTGCGCTTTGAGATCATCGGTGTGTTGTTGGCGGCCCCGCCGGCGCCGGGGGAGCTGCAGGCGGCCTTGAGCGCACTGGCCGAGAAAACTTGGCGCCATCCGCTCACCGGGCTGACGGTGCGCTTTGGCGCCTCCACGATCGAGCGCTGGTACTACGCAGCC
>DATAFY010000185.1:0-3873 GCA_036257205.1 Steroidobacter sp.
CCGAGGCCGCGCCGAGTAAACGCGTGATATCGCCCAGCAACGCGATCAACAGCTCGCGCGACTGCCGATCCACCGCGCGGGTGCGTGCAAGCTCGCTGTGGATCGCCGATAGTCGCTCGCGCAGTTCCGGATTCATGCCCACCTCTCGACCTCAGCGCGCCATCATGTCCTTCTTCTTGAAGCCCGCCGGCACATCGAACAACGAGGCGGGCAGGGATTCGGCGCGAATTGTCTGCAGCGTCGTCTCAGACACGGGATTGCCGTCGGCGTAATGGCGCGACAAGACCGGGACGCCCCCGATCTTCTCGTAATCGGCCTGCCGGTTCGCCAGTTCCTTCAACCAGGGCGCGTCCAGATTGCTGAACATTTCCTGGACCAGCGCGCTCAGCTTCCTCGCGGCGACCAGCAGATCTTGCGAACCTTGCAACGCGCCGCCTGAGACGACGCAAAATTCGTCGGTGAGCGTTCCGCCCTGGCGCGCTTCCGCATACGTGCAGGCGCGTCCCGCGGCCTGCCCCTTGCGGCCGGTAGTGCGGATCTGTTGCGGTTCACCGTTCATCCCGTCGCCCATTCGCGCGTTCATCATCTTCTCCACCTGAGCTCGCTGCTCAGGAGGCATCTTCGCCAGCTGTTCGCGCATGGCCTTGAGCGCCGGATTGATCTGATCGGCCATCTGCTTCATCAGTTCGCGGTCCATGGCGACGTAAGTCTTGTCCTTCTTGTCGATGTTATAGATCACGTCGTCCTTAAAGATCATCACGGAATCTCCGGGCTTTGCTTCGACGCGCATGCGGCCATCCTGCGCGTGCGTAGTGATCAGCGTCGTCCCGTTGGCGGCCGGATTGTTCAGATCGCGCGTCACGGTTTCCATGACCGTGCCCGCATGGACGCTCAGGGACAGCAAGCTCAGCGTCGCGCACGTGATGACTCGCACCTGCATGCAGGATCTCCGTGATGACTCGCCGGAATGGCCGGCCGATGACCCATTCTGCACGTTCTTGCGCGAAAGACCACGGGCGCGCACGGCTGAGACGGCATTCGCGTGCGCCGGACGGCGCTTGCGTCGATTTGTCAGACGGCGACGAGTGTGACGAATCCTCCAAAAAACCGCCGACCGTTCCCGTTGCGCATCTCATCAGCTTCGCGGCTTAGCGCGGGAGGCGGCGCTCGCCGTGAGCGGATCGTCCGGCCAGTAGTGCTTCGGATAGCGTCCTTTCAGCTCCTTCTTCACGTCCGCATAGCCACGGCGCCAGAAACTTGCGAGATCGCGGGTCACCTGCACGGGGCGGTGCGCGGGCGAAAGCAGGTGCAGAGTGAGCGCGGTTCCGCCGTCGCCGACACTCGGTGTGGCGTGCAGCCCAAAGACTTCCTGCAGCCGCACGGCGACGACGGGCTCAGGGCGCGAGTAATCGATCGCAATGCGCGATCCGCTTGGCGCGACGAAGTGCGTGGGCGCAAATTCGTTGAGTCTTTGCTGCATGTCCCAGTCCAGCGTCGAACAGAGGATGGCGTGCAGGTCGAGACGGGCGAGGTGTTCGCGACGCGTCATCCCAGCAACGTAAGGTGCAAGCCACGCCTCCAAAGAGGTCGTGAGCGCTGCATCCGTCACATCCTCCCAGGGTTTCGGCGCCCGCGCCCCAGCGCGCCGAGCGAAGCTCATGCGCGCCTGCAACGCTCGCGCCTCCTTCGTCCAGGGCAGCGCCCCAAGCCCTATCTCCCGGACGCCTGTCAGGAGCGCAGCTGCGACGCGCTCGCCGTCGGGGGATTCAATACGTCGCTCGGCAATCCTTAGGGCGTCGAGCCAGCGCTCTCGACGAGCGATCACGGCCTGTTCGCGCGAATCCCACTCGATGCGCTCGCGGGTTTCGATCCGGTCAGCGAACTCCTGTTCGACGGCTTCACGCGCCAGTGGCGCGGCGAGGCGGATCAGCGCGTCGCGCTCGCCCGCATCCAGATCGGCGACGGCGAGGAACTCGGCGTTCGCGAGCGACTGAGCGCCGGACAGCAACGCGCCGCGTCCGGTCGATAGCAGGTAGCGGCCGCCGCCTCCGCGCGAGTGTGCGATCCGGTCCGGATAAGCGAGCGCGAGCACGCTGCCCGCATCGGCAGCGGCGGTGTGAGCGTCCGTGGAAGGCGCACTCTCGAGCGTGCGCGCGAGCAAGGGGACGCTTCGCAACGCGCGCTGGCGGGCGCCGGCGTCCACGCTGATTCCGGGCGGCAAAGCCGCGCCGTGCAGCGCCTCCAGGCGCAGCCGCAGATCGGCATTGCGCTCGGGGCCGCTGAAACGCAGCAGATCGCGCTCGCTTAGCACCGCAGCGATGTCGAGCGCCAGGCGCTGCAAGCCGCGCTCGGACCCGCGCACTATCATATGTGCAAGCCGTGGATGCGCAGCGATGCGGGCGAGCGTGCGGCCATGCTGCGTGATGCGGCCGGCGCCGTCCAGCGCGCCCAGCGAGCGCAGCAGGTCGCGCGCCTGCGCGAATGCCGCTTTCGGCGGCGGATCGAGCCAGCGCAACGTCAGCGGATCACTCACGCCCCAGGCGGCGAGTTCAAGCGCGAGCGGCGCAAGATCGGCTTCGAGGATCTCCGCGGGAGTCTGCGCCGCAAGCGCGGCGTGCTCGCCTTCCGTCCACAGCCGATAGCATATGCCCGCCTCCAGGCGTCCGGCGCGCCCACGACGCTGGTTGGCCGATGCGCGCGAGATGCGCACGACCTCCAGCCGGCTCATGCCTGTGGCTGGATCGAATCGCGAGCGGCGTGCGAGTCCGGAGTCGACCACGACCCGCACCCCTTCGATGGTGAGACTCGTCTCGGCGATATTCGTCGCGAGCACCACCTTGCGTTCACCGCGTCTGCTTGGGCGTATGGCTGCGTCCTGTTCGTCGCCGGAGAGCTCGCCGTACAGCGGCAGCAGACGCACGCCCCGCGGTAGTTGCGCTTCCTCGAGAGCGCGTTGCACTCGGCGAATTTCCCCCTGACCGGGCAGGAAAGCCAGCACGTCGCCGCGCTCGGCTTGCAGCGCCTGCACGATCGCCGCGGTCGCCCGGGAAACGGCAACCTGTTCCGGCCGCGCGGCCGCGCGCGAATCGCGTCCTGGCGCGGGCTCAAGCCAGCGCGTTTGCACAGGAAAGGATTTTCCTTCCGAAATCACGACGGGCGCATCGCGCAGCAGCGTCGCGACCGCAGCGCCGTCGAGCGTGGCCGACATCACCAGCAGCTTCAGGTCCTGGCGCAGCGCGTCTTGCGCGTCGAGCGCAAGCGCAAGACCGAGATCCGCCTGTAGGCTGCGCTCGTGAAACTCATCGAAGATAAGCAGACCGACGTCTTCGAGCGCCGGATCCCGCTGCAGCCAGCGCGTGAGGATGCCTTCGGTGACGACTTCGATGCGGGTTTCGCGCCCGACCTTCGTCTCGAGCCTCGTTCGATACCCGACGGTCTTGCCGACCGGTTCGCACAGCAAATGCGCCATGCGTGTTGCGACCGCGCGCGCGGCGAGACGTCTGGGCTCCAGCATGACGATCTTGCGCGCGCCGAGCCAGGGTTCCTCGAGCAATGCCGGTGGGACGCCGGTCGACTTACCGGCGCCGGGCGGGGCCTGCAGCACCACGCTCGCGCGATCCGCGAGCGCCCCGCGAAGCGCAGGCATTGCGTCGTTGATCGGCAGTTCAGGGGCGTTCATGTGCATACGCTCGCATTATCGACTCTCATGAGGCTTGCGCGCGGCCCGAGCCGTCCCGACTGCGCGGGCAGGCCTCTTCACCTGCGAGCTGGCGGCGGGTTTCCTTCATTGATGGGCTGCGCGTACACTCGGAGCGCCGCGAAGAACACTGGCCTTGACAGCGGCGCGCCGTTCAAACGGGGAAGTCTGCATGC
>DATAFY010000023.1:0-3412 GCA_036257205.1 Steroidobacter sp.
GCGCAGAGTCGATGCCGCCGGACAGTCCGAGAACGACGCCTGGGAAACGGTGTTTGCCGACGTAGTCGCGCACGCCCATGACGAGCGCGCTGTACACGCTCGCTTCTTGCGAAAGCGGCGGCTCAAGATGCCCAGCTCGCGGGATCGCATTGCCCTCGATCAAATCGACTTCTGCGAGGAATAGCCCCTCCTTGAACGCCGGCGCGCGCTGAACGACCTCGCCCGCGCCGTTCATGACGAACGATCCGCCGTCGAAGACAAGCTCATCCTGGCCGCCGAGCAGATTGAGATAAACGACAGGCAGTCCCGTGGCGCGCACGCGGTCGCGGACGACGGCTTCACGGCGGTCCTGATATCGAAGCGAGTACGGCGAGCCGTTGATGACGAGGATGAGCTGCGCACCCGCTTGCTTGGCGGCGATCGCCGCCGCCGGCTCCCAGATGTCTTCGCAGATCAGGATGGCGACTCGGATCCCATTCAGTTCCACGATGCGCGTGTCGCGCCCGTGTTTGAAATAGCGCGTCTCGTCGAAGACGCTGTAGTTCGGCAGTTCCTGCTTACGGTAGTTGGCGAGGATCTCGCCGTCACGGATGAGAGCGGCTGAGTTGTAGATGGCCGCGCCCGAGTACTCCGGATAGCCGACCAGCACGCCGATGCCGCGCGTTTCGGCCCGCACGCGCTCCAACGCGGCGGCGACCTGCTTGCGCATGCCGGTGTGAAACAGCAGATCCTCGGGCGGATACCCACACAACGTAAGCTCCGGAAACAGCACGAGATCGGCCTGCAACCGATCGCGTGCTTCCGCCGACGCATCAATGACGCGCTGTGTATTGTCGGCGACGTCGCCGACAAACAGATTGAGCTGAGCGAGAGCGATTCGAAGGGAGGCGGGCATCTGTCGGAACGGCTCGGGAGCTCGGCGCGGGACGCGCGGTTCGGATCAGATGCATTATTGCCTTCCCCCGTTGCAGGGGGAAGGTCGCCAGCGCACGAGCGGCTTAACTGTCTATTTCTTGCGAGCCGGCCTGAATTTCTTGCTCGCTTTTGCGCTCGAGCGCGTCGTCAGTTTTTTCTTTGCCTGGACGGCTTTTCTGACGGGCGCGGATTTCGTCTTCGGCTTGGCTGCCGCTCGCGCGGCGACTTTGACCACTTTTTTCCGGCTCGCGCCCCGAGCCACGCGCCTCGAGCCCTTCTTTTTCAACTGCTCGGCGATCGCGCTGCCCAGATCGGCCGGGCTTTTCACGGTGCGCACGCCAGCACGCTCGAGCGCCGCAAATTTGTCGGCGGCCGTGCCTTTTCCGCCCGAGACAATGGCTCCTGCATGCCCCATTCGTTTGCCGGCAGGCGCAGTCACGCCGGCGATGTAGGCGACGACAGGCTTGGTCACGTTTTCCCGGATGAACTCGGCCGCCGCCTCTTCGTCCGAGCCGCCGATCTCGCCGACCATGATGATGCCTTCGGTCTGCGGATCCTGTTCGAAGCGCGCGAGCACATCGATGAAGTTCATCCCGCGCACCGGGTCGCCGCCGATGCCGACGCACGTGCTCTGACCCAGGCCGGCGTTCGTCGTCTGAAACACGGCCTCATACGTGAGCGTGCCGGAACGCGACACAATGCCGATCTTGCCGGGCTTGTGGATGAACCCAGGCATGATGCCGATCTTGCACTCGCCCGGAGTGATGATGCCGGGGCAATTGGGGCCGATAAGCAGACTGCCGTAGCTCGACAGCGCCGCTTTCACGCGCACCATGTCGTTCACCGGGATGCCCTCGGTGATGCACACAATCAATTCGATCCCCGCGTCGGCCGCTTCGAGGATGGCGTCAGCGGCGTAAGGCGCAGGCACGTAGATCATGCTTACCGTCGCGCCGGTCTTCTGAACCGCTTCGCGCGCCGTATTAAAGACGGGCAGACCCAGGTGCTTCTCACCGCCGCGTCCCGGCGTCACGCCGCCGACGAGTTTCGTGCCATACGCCAGGCACTGTTCCGAATGAAACGTGCCCTGCTTGCCCGTGAAGCCCTGGCAGATGACGCGGGTGTTTTTGTTGACGAGGATGCTCATGGGAAGTGACTAATGATTCGTAGCTAATGACCGGCAAGAGCGCGCATTGCGCTTTGCTGAGCTGACGGCTGCGACGCGCTTATTTGCGCGCCGCTGCCGAGACGACTTTTTTCGCCGCGTCAGTGAGATCGCTCGCAGCAGTGATGGCGAGTCCGCTGTCGGCAAGGAGCTTGCGGCCTTTCTCGGCGTTCGTCCCCTCGATGCGTACGACGACCGGGACCTGCACACCGACATCCTTGACCGCGTGAATGATGCCTTCGGCGATCATGTCGCAACGCACGATGCCGCCGAAGATGTTGACGAGAATGGCGCGCACATTCTTGTTCGACAGGATCAGATTGAACGCCTCCGTGACGCGCTCGCGCGTCGCGCCGCCGCCCACGTCCAAGAAGTTCGCCGGGGCGCCGCCATGGAGTTTGATCAAGTCCATCGTCGCCATCGCAAGTCCGGCGCCGTTCACCATGCAGGCGATGTCGCCCTCCAGCGAGACGTAATTGAGCTCATGCTCGCTCGCCGCCCGCTCCATCTCGTCTTCCTGGCTCGAATCGCGCAGCTTCGCGAGCTCCTTCTGACGAAAGAGCGCGTTGTCTTCGATGTTGATCTTGCCATCCAACGCGACCAATTTGCCTTCGTCGGTCACGATGAGCGGATTGACTTCGAGCAGGCTCAGGTCTTTCTCGAGATAGAGTCGGTACAGGCTCTGCGCGAGCGCCGCAAAGTCATCCACCTGCTTGCCCGTCAGACCGAGGCCATACGCGAGCACACGGCAGTGAGAGGGCTGCAGACCGGCGGCCGGATTGACGTTGACGCGAATGATCTTTTCAGGCGTATGTGCGGCGACTTCTTCGATATCCATGCCGCCCGCGGCGGATGCGATGAATGCGATGTGGCCTTTGTCGCGATTCAGCACGAGGCTCAAGTACAGCTCGCGCGCGATCTTGGAGCCCTGCTCCACGAAAACTTGATGGATCGGAAGGCCTTCCGGCCCCGTCTGATGCGTCTTCAGACGCTGTCCAAACATGGCCTGCGCCGCTTTGGCGGCGGCCTCAGGCGAGTCGACTAATTTCACGCCGCCCGCCTTGCCGCGACCGCCCGCATGGACTTGCGCCTTCACCACCCACTTCGATCCGCCGATCCGGCGCGCAGCCTCTGCGGCCTCGGCCGGGGTCGATGCAACGTACCCGACGGGAACCGGCACGCCGTAGCTCGCGAACAACTGCTTTGACTGGTATTCGTGGAGATTCATGGGAAATCGGCTGGAGGCCTGGGGCTGGGGTCTGTAGGGTGCGAAGCAAAGGCCGCGTATTCTGTAGGAATTGTGCAGCGATGCAAAGAACGAGATTCGTCCAG
>DATAFY010000465.1:0-3298 GCA_036257205.1 Steroidobacter sp.
TGTTGCCCCACCAACGGTGCGTCACCATCCCGAATGGCCCGCCGCAATGATCACAGGCTTGACGCGGCCGCACTACAGCCCGCACAGGGCGGTTCACATCTTGCTGGATCGTCATGACGCCCTCGCACGCTCTTTGAGGACTGAGACGGAGAGCTTGCAGTGACCGAGGTAGCACTCGTAACTGCAGTAGGAGAGACGCGTGGCAAGCTCGCGCAGATAGTTTTCGCCGATCGACTCACAGCACAACGCGCAGAAACTCTCCGGACGCGGCCTCCTGCCATTCACCAAGACGAATTTCATGTGTCGCCTCCTGCCGAGAAGAAGCCCCGGCCCTCGACGGCGATTAGGTCACGCACCCGCGTGCATCTCAATCGTACAGAGGTTGGCGCAGCTGACCCTGTGGTTTTGGCTGCGCATACTCGCGTTTGTTCCTCTCCATACCGCGGTGGCGCCGCTCATACTTTGGTTTGCGATTCGAGGCGCAGCTCAATGCGCACCGCACGCCGTGCGAAACGCGCCCTGAGGAGAAACCGTGCCACGCCCGCTGATCGGTGCAAAACCGGTCTATTTGCAGCAATTCCTCGCAAGCGAAGTCCGCGGGCGATCAACATATTCGAGGCTCGGGCTAGCCCAAGACTTCGTGGCTGGAGAGGCAAACATGCTCGGCATCATCATTGCGTTCATGCTTGTGGCGTCGCCGGCGGCGGCGCGGGACTTTGGACAGTGGGAGAACCAGGCGCCGCAGGTGCGCAAGTGGTTTCAAAGCCTCATGCAGCCCGACGCCCCGTTCATGTCGTGCTGTGGCGAAGCCGACGCCTATTGGGCCGACAGCTTCGAGGTGGACGGGGATCGCTACGTGGCCATCATCACCGACGAGCGGCCGGATGGCCCGCTCGGCCGCCCGCACCGTGAGTTAGGCGAAAAAATCATCGTCCCGAACCACAAGATCAAATGGGACGACGGAAACCCGACCGGACACGGGATCATCTTCATCGGGATGGGCGGACAGGTCTTTTGCTACGTGCCGCCGGGCGGCGTCTGACGCCGGTTACGGCGCTAGCTCTAACGTATAGAACTGGAGGCTGGACATGAGCGAGCGTAAAATTACCCAGTTGTTTGGATTGATCTTGGGTGCCCTTTTCACGTGCACCATGGTCCTGAACGCCTTCGCTTTCTAAAAGCGGGATGCCTTTGGATAGAGTCTCGTTCTTCGGCTGTCATGCCCCGCGAAGCGGGGCATCTAGTAATACCGAACCAAAACCGATCAAGGCTCTTCATGACGCACACAAGGGCCGCCGCCTTGCGTCCGCTCACGCAGCGCCAGAGCTCATTCAGGGGACTGAGGGGGCAGGCAGCGTGAATTGAAAGGTCGCGCCGCGGGATACGTTCGCGCTCGCCCACAATCGTCCGTCATGCGCTTCAATGATCGAGCGGCAGATCGACAGCCCCATCCCCAAGCCGTTCGGCTTGGTCGTGTAGAAGGCCTCGAACAGGCGCTCAAGAGCCGCTGGCGCCAGTCCCGGACCCGAGTCGCGCACGGTCACGAGCACGCCGCCCATCTCGGCTTTCCCGGCGCTGATCAGCAGTTCGCGTGGCCCCTCGGTGAGGCCGCTCATAGCCTCGACGGCGTTGACGATCAAATTCAGCGTCACTTGCTGGAGTTGCACCCGATCTCCGTCAATGAGCGGCAAGTTGTCCGTGAGTTCCGTCTGCACCAAGACGCCGTTCTTCATTGCTTCGCTACGGGTAAGCTCAATCACCTCGCGGATCGCGCCATTGAGGTCGAAGCGATCCTTGCGGGGAGGCGCCTTTTGGATGAGATCCCGGATCCGACCGACCACGTCGCCCGCCCGTTTGCCGTCCTTGGCGATGCAAGCGAGCGCCTGCCGCACCTCCTCCAGATCGGGCGGCTCACGAATGAGCCAGCGCAGCCCCGCCTGAGCATTGCTGACGGTCGCAGCGACAGGCTGCTTCACTTCGTGCGCGATCGAGGCCGTGAGCTGCCCCATCGTTGCGACGCGGTTCGCATGCGCCAGCTCCATCTGCATCTCGCGGTAGCGGCGCTCGCTCTCGCGTGCTTGCGCTTCCGCCCGCTTGCGCTCGCTCAAATCGAGCACGAAGGCGATGCCCTGCTGTGGTTCTTCGCCGACCGCGGTCCCGCCGATAAGCACGGGCACACGGCTGCCGTTTTTCCGGAAGTATTCCTTCTCGCGCGGTTGGGCGATTCCGGTGCCCATCACTTCCGCCACACGCCATGCGGTGTCGTCGCGCCATTCCGGCGGCGTCAGGTCAGTCCAGCGCACGCGACCCGCGGCGAGATCTTCACGATCATATTGTATGATGCGGAGAAATGCTTCGTTGGCCTCGAGAATCCGACCTTCGACATCCCAGACGAAGATCCCGATGATGTTGGCGTCGACCAGGCGCCGGATTTTCGCTTCGCGAGCGTCGATCTCTCCCTGCAGTCTGGTCAACGATTTCAAGTCAGTCTGCAACACGTCGCGAAAGTGCAGCAGGAGCTTGAGATAAGCCTCGCTGTATTCGTTCCTTTTGTTATCGCGAACGCAAATGGTTCCGAACATCTGGCCATCGGGCCAGCTGATCGGAACGCCCAGGTAAGAGATCATCCCCTGTTGCACATGCGGGTTCGATTTCCACGCCTCGTTCGCGCGAGCATCAGCGACAAGTAACGGTTGACGGGCCTTCATCACGGCGGCGCAATAAGGTCCGGTGTCGACAGAACCCGGCTCGCAAGGATTTCCCGCGGACGCGCTGGAGACGAAAACCTTGATGTGCGGAGGCTCGACTCGCATGATCGAGGCCGAGGGGACGTGCATGATTTCGGCAAGCACATCCACGACCTCCTGCCACTTCCGAACGATGTCCGAGGGGACTTGGACGGAACGTGACATCGCGGATGTTGTTGTCGAAGAGCTCATCGAGCTCATAGGATCATCTTCTTGCGATAGTTGCAGCCGTCCTTGCGTTCTCTACCGCATCTTCGGCGCGCTTTCAATCCAGTGCGGTCCGGACTACGCGGTGCCAGGCGGACCAGCCGCGCTTTGGCGCCGCATGAGCGCCCGCTCCACGCATTCAAGCAATTGCGGTTAATCGAACGGCTTGCTCAAGAAACAGACAGCGCCGCCCTTCATGGCTCGCTCGCGAACGCGCTCATGCGGGAAGGCAGTAATGAAAATGACAGGCAGGCCATGATCGTGAGCGGTCAGATATTCCTGCAGCTCGACGCCGCTCATGCCGGGCATCTGCACGTCGGCAATGACACAGGAGGTTTGGCGCA
>DATAFY010000072.1:0-7918 GCA_036257205.1 Steroidobacter sp.
ACGCGGAAGCTGGTGGATCGAGAGCGACGCCGAGAGGGACAGCGATGTCGATCTGCTCACTCAGCTGCCCAGCCCTACCAACAAGCGGGCGCACGGCGGACCGGATCTCATCAATGTTTTCGCCGCAACAGACGTGCGTGCTCGACTATGTCCGGGTGATCGTTCAGATCGAGGGGCTGATTAGGGGAGGCTAAAGGCCGGCCAGTATGCAGCCAGTGATGCTCAGTGTTGCATCACACGCTGGGCGCCTCGCTAGGCGCCGCAAGAACGCGGGCAGCTTTCTCCAGGCGTCTGGGGGCGCCAGCCAAGCTGGGACGAAGCTGTGATGAGAGAGGCGCGAGGCGTGTGCAACACCTCGCGCAGCGCGTCCTACTGATTGGGCGGCGGAGCCGGCGGCGTTGTCTGGGTATCGGTGTTGTTAGGCGGCGTGGTCTGATCCGGTGGAGGCGCCGTCTGTTCGGGAGGCGGCGTACCTGACGGTTCGGCCGGCGGAGCGCCTTGCTCGCCAGTATCTCCTGGTGTGGTGCTCGGTGTGGTCTGGTCGCTCGGTGCAGCGGCGTCGCGATCAGCGTTATTGCTCGTCTTCGAACAACCCGCAATGCTCAGCAGCAGCACGGCGCATAGGGTAATGAGTGCTCGCATCGTGGTCTCCTCTCTGACAATCTGCCGGAAAAAGGCTCCGTTTACGCGCATCGTCGTTGACGCTTTGGCATTTCTTACGCTCTTGCTGCTTGAAAGCCGCTGCGGACCAGAGAGTTCCCGGCGGCGTCTTTGGGTTGAGCCTCCGATCTGAGGCTTTCGTTCTCTGGCCGTGCGCAAGGCTGTCTGTTGCCGGCAATCGCCTGTGATGAGCCAGATCGATGGCAGCGCAAAGCCCGCCCGATAGCGGAACGCCTCCGAGTGCGAGAGGCGAGGGCGGCTTTGCGGACGCGGCAACAGCGCGGGCGGAATGAGTGTTCTCGCCTTTGGCGAGACACAGACTGCGTACGCGAGGAGGCGGGCGTGCCCAGAGAAGGGCGCCTAACGCGCCCTGAGCGCAACACAATGTTCCTGCGATATCGGCGATAGCACGTCGGGCGCGCCGGCGTGTCGCAGCGCTCGATGCCTCATGTGCATGAGTCTTCGAAAGTACGGAGGCGTACATCTTTGCCGCTTCAGTGCGGGGGCGAGCAGGTGTTTCCGCTACGTGAATTTCACGAATGAAAAGGCAAGCGATGCGAGCCCGCTGCGCTCACGCGGGTTGATCAGCGCAACTTGCGTTAGCTCTGTCGTATCGGCGGATGCGGCGAATTGCCAAGCCAATCAATAAACATTGATTTCGGCGCGTGCGCCCGCGCGAATGAGCCGCAACTTCTATACTCGCCTCATCCATACCTTAGGGAATGCCTGATGGCGACTCGCGCGTCAGAGAAGCACATTGTCGCCCACGACGACGGAGATACGTCATGGCGAACGAATTGCTCTTCCCCATCAGTGCGCTCATCGTGATCACGGTGTGGCTCGCGATCAAACACGCAGTGGGTCTCGCGCAGCAGCACCGCCAGCTGGAAATCGCGCGTCGGGGCGCGTCTTGTCAAGGAAAAGTCGTCGGAATACAGCGGCCATTCATGCTGGATGCGTGCACGCGGTTGTACTTCGATTTCGTACCCCAGGGCGGCGCTCAGCCTCTGCGGGCCTGTCACGTCGAGCGACGGCCTTTTGATGAACTGCGCGGGTCGTTGCCGGCGGCAGGGACAGTCGTGACCATTCGGTATCTGCCCGAGCAGCCCACGCACGCTGTTATTTCGAAGTTGGTCGCGCCTGCGCAAGCAGCCTGATTCTCCCAACAGACCTCCCAAGCGACGCAATCGGCTCTGGCACGCGCCGAGGTCGACTGCGCTGTCGCCGGTAATCCGCCACTCGCTTCGATCAGCGGTCATGAAGTTGCCATTAGGTTCGCAGCACGTGGGCCCATGTGCTGTTCGCGGACCTGTACAGCTCAGCAATCGGGTCATCGATCTGTTTAAGGGCGCAGATGCAACCCGCGTTCGCTGCGGTGAACGCAATCATCATTGTCCAGCTGTGGTGCAAAACGTGCGTTCACGACGTACGGAGAGCTGCGCGATTCTGAAGTGATCCCTCGCGTGAGTATGCGGACGTCGCTGAATCAATCGATCGCTCCTGCGCAAGGCCTGGTTCCGAGGGAGGCGAACCGTGCGAAAGCAAGTTGCTGATGCTGGTGATTTTACGCGCGATGAGAACGGGCGCGTCGCTGCGACATAGTGCGGGTTGGCGCTCAACCCGGCGTTTTCGAGTATCGCATATGGCCGGACCGCGCGCGCCTCGCGTCCTTGTGTTCCTCCTAGCCGTTCTCTGTGCGGGTTGCGTGCTCAACAGACCGTCCATCGTGCTGTCGACGGAAGGCGGCGAAGCGTGGACATTCGAGAAGGAGATCGAAGGCGTAATCGCCTCTGGTCGTTGCGATGAGGTGGTCGTGCGTACGCAAGGAACGTCTGTCGCGGCCGACGTATGGGCGGGGGGATTTCGCGCCATCACGCCCTTGCGAACGGGAGCGAATGAAACGAGTGCGGAGTGTCGACGAAACGGCCGCGTTACGGCGCGCTCGCCCGCGCAGCTCTGGTCGGTGCGGCTGGTCGACGGACCGAAGGCCTGGGTACGTTTGCGTGCGGCGCAAGGCTTAATCTATCTGGACGCGGGCCGTTCAGAAGCGGCGCAGGCATTCCCTGCGCCGCTCACGAGATTCCAATGGTTCGAGGATGCCGCCAATCCGACGCCCTTGGTCCAGGCGCACGGACGTTCGCTCCATGAAGAATTCGGCAGGCGCATCGAGCTGATTGCTCCGACAGTGGATGGCGAATATCGCGTCAGGTTGCGAGCGACGGACGAATCCGGGCGTTTCGATGAAAGCATCGCAACGTTTCGCGTGCGGCATGGGCAGGCGCAGGAGGTCAATGTTGAACTCGAGCATCCGATCTGGGCGCAGAGCTCCATTGTGTACGGCGTTGCACCGTTCTTTTATCGACCGCAGAGCTTCGCGGGCGTGAGCGAGCGGCTGGATGAGATCGCTGCGCTCGGCGCAACTGCCGTGTGGATCTCGCCCATCACCACAGCCGCGCCAGATGATTTCGGCTATGCGGTAACCGATCACTTCCGCCTGAGGGCGGCGTTCGGCGCTGAACAGGATTTCCGCCGTCTCGTCGAGCGCGCGCACGGGCTGGGGTTGCGGGTGATCATCGATTTCGTGCCAAACCATTTTGCGACGGAGCATCGGTATTACCAGGATGCGCGGCGCAAGGGAGAGCGTTCCGCATACTATCGCTGGTTCGATCGCGACGATCGGGGCGAGGTCACGCACTACTTCGACTGGAACCACCTGCAGAATCTCGAATACGACAACCCGGAGGTTCAGAACGAGATCATCGCCGCGTTTGCTTACTGGGCGCGTGAGTTCCGGGTGAACGGGTTTCGTGTGGACGCGAGTTGGGCGGTGCGGGAACGCGCGCCTGAGTTCTGGCCGCGCTTGCGCAGCGAGCTGAAGCGCATCGATCCGGATCTATTGCTGCTTGCGGAAGCTTCGGTGCGAGATCCCTATTATTCCGTAAACGGTTTCGATGCGGCGTATGACTGGACGGATAAAGTCGGCGAGTGGGCGTGGCGCGGCGTATTCGACGGACGGCGCGTCGATCTGGTGCGGTTGCGGGCTGCGCTCGCGGACGAGAGCGCGCGGGCGCTGACGCTCCGTTTCTTGAACAACAACGATACGGGAACACGCTTTATCGCGCGTTATGGCCTTGCAGCGACCAAGCTTGCGGCGGCGCTGCTCTTTACCTTGCCCGGCATACCTCTCATATACAATGGCGATGAGGTGGGTGCAGAGTTTGAACCCTACGAAGAGGGTCCGCCGATCGATTGGCGCGATCGCCATGGACTTGCCCCCTACTACAAACGATTGGCGCGATTGCGCCGAAGCGTTCCCGCACTGCACGGCCCGCGGCTAGAATTACTATCGTGCGGCGCGGATGAGGTTGTGTTGGCGTACAAGCGTCCCAAGGTGGAGGGCGGGGACGATGCGATAGTGCTGTTGAACTTTGACGTGAATGCGCGTTCAGTCGAGTTGCCGTACGTGAGGCCCGGCGAAAAATTCGAAGACCTGCTCACGGGAGAGCTCGTGAAGCTCGATTCGCACCGACGCGTGAGCGTAAAAGCGCAGCAAGCCATGATCCTGAGCCCGCACGAGGAAAGCACCGCGTCGCAGCGATGACTTAGCGATTACGCACGCAGGACGTTCCTTGTCCTGCCGCTATCCTACGGAGCCGTTTTGCGCAGATCGAGCCTAGCTCAGCCCACGCCGAGCGAGCGCACGTGCTCTGCGACGGCTTGCAGTTGGTCTGGCGACAGCATTGGCCATGGCGCCATCAGGGGGGAGCCGCCGTATTTTGCTGCACCCTCCCGCACCACCGCCTTGATGTCGTCGATTTCGCCTTTAGTACCGTTGGCGTTCGGATCGAGTCTGAAGCTCTTGGTTGCAAAGCTCGCGGGTTTCGGGTTGAGACCTGCTGAGGCCGGCCCGTCGCCTTTGCCCGCGGGTCCATGGCAAGTAGCGCAGTACTGCTGATAGACCTGTGCTCCGGCGCCCCCTGCGACCGGCGCTGCGGCTGCGGCAGCGCCGATGGTTTGCGCTGTTGCACCCCCATTAGCAGGCGGCGCGCCAGCCTCGGAGCCGGCCCCGGCGGAAGGCGTGATTGCCGTGGTCGTCGTGGAGGTGGTTGTAGAGGAGCCAGGCGCTGGTGCGCTGGCGGCGCCGCCCCCGTTTTGATCGCTCGTTCGAGGCTCGTGCCGCGAACAACCGACAAGAAGAATTGCGCATCCTACTGGGATGCACGCGCACAGGGTATGCAATCTCATGATTCGCTCCTTTGCCGTGATTGAGTGGACATCCTCGACTCTCGGATGCTGGCCGGCCTGACTGCGCATGCAACGCCCCGCGCGGCGCGGAAGTTGCCTTATGTCAGGCTCGAGGCTGAAGACTGAGTCGTGAGTGCGGATTGCGACTGGAGACTTGGACTGGAGTCATCCCAGCTTTGAAGCCGCCCCAGTCTCCGAGGGCGACTGCCCAGCGTTCGATCTTGAGTCTCGGACGCGCTTCCCGACTCCGCACGTGCGTCCTAATCGCCGGTTCGCTGGGCAAGAGCCTTGTCCGACCTATGTCGTGCGGGTCTGCGAAAACGCACCACGAGCAGCGCCCAGCTGAGTGGCGGGCCGGCGGCTGCTGGCGCGGCTTTGCAAAGCCGTGAACGTGAATACAAAATCCGCTCAAAGCCGCGCCGAACCGCCGCCCGCAAGGCGACACGCACAAGACGGAAAACTCGAAGACGCAGCTCACGACGTTTGCGTTTGCCAAAAGTCATTCCCAGCGCACGGACCCGGCGTCGCTGGATGCGCGTCTTTCGCAGCGCACCCCCCAGCGTGCAGCTCGTGCTGGGGGTGGGCCTGATCGTCGCGTTGTGGCTCGCGATCAACGGCTTCTACCAGGTAATCCGCAAGCCCACTGAGCTGTTCTTTCCAGTAAGCGGCATGTTGTACCGCGCACCGGCGCAGACGTGGAAGGCCTACGCCGACGCATTCGAGAGTCATTCAACGGCGATCATGACGCCCGAATTGCTCGCGGCGCTGGCGCAGGTCGAGGGCTCGGGCAATCCCATCGTGCGTACCTACTGGCGATGGTCGCCCTCGTATGAGCCGTTCGAAATCTATCGACCGGCTTCGAGCGCGGTCGGCATGTACCAGATCACGGACGGGACGTTCGCGCAGGCGCGGCGGTATTGCATCCGCAGCCATCGCGTCGTTGAGGACGGGCCATGGAATGAGTTTCGCACGTGCTGGTTCAACAACCTCTACATGCGAGTGATCGCTAGTCATTCCATAGAAATGACCTCCGCCTATCTGGATCGGCATGTGACGTACGCACTCTCCCGAGCGCTGACGACTGCTACGCTTCGACAGAAACAGGAGCTTGCAGCCGTCATCCATCTGTGCGGAGCCGGGGCCGGTGAGCGCTACGCCCGTCGCGGCCTGCGCCTCACGCCAGGACAAAAGTGCGGCGACCACGACGTTCGCGCGTATGTGGCGCGAGTCAACCAAATGAATAACGTGTTCGCGCGCTTGCGCGCCGAGCGGGTTAAAAAAACCTCGAGGATGTAGTAGGAGCGCCTCACGAATTTGTGGGGCGCGTTGAGGAGCTGGATGAATGCGAAGCGCAGCACGTTCGCGAGCGTCGTTATCGACGCCATGGCTGGCGACGTCACGGCGTCTCCATGGCGAAGTACGCATCCGCGTCGGAGCCATAGGCCTGATGGGAGCGTTCGCTCTGCTCGGCGGGGTGTGCTTCACGTTGGCGCCGAGTCTGGCGCAGCCGCAAATCTATGAGTGCGTCGGTGAGAATGGCGGGCGAATCTTTTCGGATGAGCGCTGCGGTCCCGATGCGAAAATCGTTGCCGGAATCGCCTCCGCCAAGCGCGCCTCGCCGCACGCGCCGAAACCGAAAAAAGTCGTGCTGCCCGCCGCCGAGCTCGAGGCGCTAAGCGCAACGTGCGATGCCGGCGACATGGATGCGTGCAAGCGCTGGAGCGTAGGCGGCGGTCCCGGTCTGTTGCGCGATAAGGAGCGTAAAGCCGAGCTGGAATGCGAGGCCGGTTCGCTCGAGGCCTGCGAGAAGCGGTATTGCAGCGAGGGGGTGGACGCCGAGTGCCGCGCGCGCGTGCTGCGAACCGCGCCGCTTGCAGGGGAAGAGTGGTACCTGCGACAGGAGCGGCGCGCACAACCCGACGGTCTTGTGCAGTACCAGGTCAGATGCATGCCCGAGGATGGTGCGACCCGGGACATCGTCGTTCTGTGCGCAACCGAAAGGAGTCCGAATCGTTGCTACGTCGTTGATCCACAGCATGCGTTCCCTCGACTGGATCGGGCGGCGGAGAAGCACTGCGCCGAGTGATCGTCCGGCGCCCTTCGGCGCTCGTGACTGCTGCGGTCTGGGGCGAGGGTGCGATATTCGGCGCGCCAGCCGCTCTAACGAGCTCGGGGTCTCAATCCGAGATCGAACAGATCGATGAAGCGCTTCGCGATTTCCGGGGCGGAGAGCGCCTCTTCGCTGCGATACCAATAGGCGATCCAGTTAAGCGCCCCCGCCAGTGCAAACGCCGTCATCTTCGGGTCGCAGGAGCGGATCGAGCCGTCGAGTTGTCCCTCCTTGATGAGGCGGCGCAAGCCTTGATCGATCTCGGACTTGAGCGTTTTCACTTTCTTGCTCATCGCCGGACTCAGGTCCTGGTTTTCTGCCTGCACCATGCACCATCCAAAATCGGACGTGATCGCCTCGGCATATCGCCCGATGACGTACTCGAGTCGCTCACGCGCATTGCCCTGAGACGTGCGAATCTCTGCGAAGCCCTCCATGATCTGATTGAGTCCGGAGCGGAAGCATTCGAACAACAGTTGCTCCTTGTTCGCGACGTAGTGGTACACCGTCGGCTTCGTCACGCTGAGTTGGCTTGCGATGTCGGCCAACGAGGTGTTGTGGTAACCGTGTTCGCGAAACGCGCGCGCAGCGGTGAGGATCACGGCTTCGCGCTTGCGCTCGCGGTCGCCCGGACGGGATTCGGTCGAAGCCCATAGGTCTCGGCCGGCCCGTCGTCCGGCTCCGTTCATCGTCGCTCGCTTCAACGCCACGTCTTTCTCCCAGCAGCTGTGCGTCTTCGAGGCCCTATGCGGATGCCGCCTTCGCAGCCATTCTACAAATAGAAGGCTTGTGCGGCCGCCGCGCCGTCGAGCGCAGCGCATTGTAACCGCTGCAAGCCGATTTGACGGCCCGGAAACCGCCCCAATATACTCGTCGGTATACGCAATATACTCTTGGGTATAC
>DATAFY010000268.1:0-7382 GCA_036257205.1 Steroidobacter sp.
ATGGCTCGCGGCGCTCATCCTTGAAATCCTGTGGCGCACCGGGCGGATTCGCATCATTGGCGGCGAGCGGCTGGAGGCTCTGTTGCGAGAGCACGGCTCCGTTGTCCCGGTGTTCTGGCACCAGCACCTGCTGATCTGTGCGCGATTCATGGTCGCCGGCCGCATCAAGGGGCTGAAAGCAGGCTTCATGATCTCCCCCTCGGTGGACGGGCAGGCGCCCACCATGCTCGCAATGCTCTACGGCGCGCACGTGGTCCGCGGCTCGGGCTCGTATACCGGCATGCGAGCCGTGAGGGGCGTGCATCAGGCTATCGTGAAGGAAAGCGCCTCGCCTGCAATCACGCCCGATGGGCCGCGCGGACCGCGCTTCGTCATGAAACCTGGGGCCATCTTCACAGGCCAGATCACGCGCAAACCCGTCGTCCCGATCGCGTATGCAGCCAAGCCCGCCTGGATGCTCAAAACGTGGGACAAGTTCATCATTCCATCGCCGTTTGCGAAAATCCGAATCGCGATCGGCGAACCGTACTTTGCGTCGACGGACATGGACGACCAGCAGATGAGCGCCGCGCAGCGTGAGTTGGAGCAGCGACTGCTTGCGACTTACCGCGTCGCGGCTGCCGCCCTCTAGAAAGCCGGACCAGGACCGCCTGCTGCACGGCCGCTGCGCACTGCCGTGAGAAAGGCGAGCGCCTCGCCTCTGACTATCCGCTGTCGTGGATCCGCTTCGTTGCATCACCGCACTCCGCATCCGCACACGACTCGGCTTCGATCTGTATGGTGGCGTGCGTGATTCCGAAGCGCTCGGCGAGGACGGCCTTCACCTTTCGCAGCACCATGGAATGGTCCGTTCCGCCGCTCACGGAGGCGTGCATTGTGAGCAGCGCCTCGTGGGGACCGACCAACCAAGCGTGCACGTGGTGAACGTCCCGAATTGCGGGAACGTGCGTCTCAAGGGTTTTGCGCATATCGGCGAGGTCCAGCCAGTCGGGCGTTCCTTCCATGAGGATGTGCGTGGAGCGGCGCACGAGCGACCAAGCACTGCCTACGATCAGGGCGCACACGAGCAGCGAGAGGATCGGATCGATGGGCGTCCAACCGGTCAACAAAATGACCGACCCAGCGGCAATCGCGCCCAGCGAGCCGAGCAAGTCGCCCAACACGTGGAGCGCCGCCGCCGCGACATTCATATCGTGACCGGCCCCGCGCCTGAGCATCGTGTAGACGGCGAGATTCACGAGGAATCCGACGGCGCCGATCCAGATCACGATCTTCGCCTCCACGGCCGTGGGGTTCATGAGTCGCTGGATGGCTTCGATCGTGAGCCAAGCAACCAGAAAGAGCAGCGCGCAGCCGTTGACGAAGGCGGCGATCACGCGGAGCCGCTGATAACCAAAGGAGCGCTTAGTGTCGGCTGGCCGGGCCGCGATCCGGGTTGCAGCCCATGCAAGGGCGAGCGCCGCGGCGTCGGTCAGCATATGTCCTGCATCCGCGAGCAGCGCCAGGGAGCGCGCGAGCGCGCCGCCCGCGAACTCGATCAGCATGAAAAATACGGTCAGGCCCAGCGCGGCCCCGAGCAATCCGCCCGGCTTGTGGGCGTGATCGTGCGAATGAGCGCGATGCGGCCCGTGCCTTTGCCCATGATTGCGATCACGATAATGGCGATGCTCATGGGTGTGAGGGGCGCCCATGAGCGGCAGCATAAGCCAGCAAGCAGCCAATACAAGTGGACCGCCCAGGACCGCCCTCATCCGATACAGGAGCGTGCGGGCGCTCTTTCGGGCGCTAACGCTGCGCGCCAACCGCTCTTATAATTGCGACCTTCATGCGAATCTCAGTCGTCATCCCCGTCTGCAACGAAGTAGACAACATAGCCCCTCTCGCCGGCGAAATTCGCGCCGCTCTCAATGAGCACGGGCCTTTCGAAATCATCTTCGTGGATGACGGCAGCACTGACGGCACGGCGGACGCCGTATACGCGGCTCGGGCGGGCGGCATTGGCGAAACTAGGCTTTTGCAGCACTCGCAACGCTGCGGACAGAGCGCGGCCGTCTGGACCGGCGTGCAGGCCGCGCGCGCGGAGTGGGTCGCCACGCTCGACGGCGACGGCCAGAACGATCCTGCGGACATCCCGATGCTGATGCGCGCGCTCGCCGACAGCGGCGACCCATCGCTCAAGCTCATCATGGGCAACCGCACGACGCGCAAGGACAACTGGGTGCGCAAGATCTCCTCGCGCATGGCCAACGGGGTGCGCGGTCGGCTGCTTCGCGACAATACGCCGGACACCGGCTGCGGCATCAAGCTCATACATCGTGCGACGTTTTTGCAGCTGCCGCGCTTCAACCACATGCATAGATTCCTGCCGGCGCTGTTCCAGCGCGCCGGCGCGCGCGTCATCTCCGTGCCGGTCAGGCATCGGCCGCGCACGCGCGGCGCCTCGAAGTACGGCATCCACAATCGGCTGTGGGTGGGCATCGTCGATCTGTTCGGTGTGCGCTGGTTGATCGTGCGCAACACGCCTCAAATCCAGATTTACGAGCGATGAGCCTGGCGGAGCGCTTGCTGCGGCCGGGGCGTAGCGGGCCGCGCGAGGTGCGCCTCGATATCTTGTGGCTGCTCGGCCTCAGCCTGCTCGCGATCGCCGCGGGGCTTGGCCTGCGTGATCCCTGGCCCGCCGATGAGCCGCGCTTTGCGCTGATCGCGCGCGATATGGTCGCCACAGGTCAGTGGCTCATCCCGCAGGTCGGCGGGGAAGTTTATGCCGACAAGCCGCCGCTGTTCTTCTGGATCGTCGGCTGTTTCCTGCTGCTGACAGGGTCATTACGCGTCGCACTCCTTTTGCCTGGAATGCTCGCCGGCCTTGGCGTCGTTGCGCTCACTTATGATCTCGCGCGTCGATTATGGGACCGCACGATCGGATTGGTCGCGGGGCTTGCCTTGCTTGCGACAGTGCAGTTCGTGTGGCAGGCGCGGCAGGGTCAGATCGACGCCACACTGTGCTTTTTCACCACGCTGAGCGTGTACGGGTTGCTGCGCCATCTGCTGCTGGGGCCCGCCTGGCGGTGGTATTTCCTCGCCTGGGCCGCCGCCGGACTTGGCGTGATCACCAAAGGCGTCGGCTTCTTGCCGGTGTTGATGTTGCTCCCATACGGGTTGGCGCGGGCGCGGAATTGGATCTCGCCATCGGCCGATGGCTCAGCCTCAGGCCGCTGGAAATGGCGGCTCGGGCCCGTGGCGATGCTCGGGGCCATCTCCTTGTGGCTGGCGCCGATGCTCATCGCCTCGAGCGGCGATCCGGTCATTGCTCGGTATCGCGACGAAATCCTTTTCGGCCAGACCATCCATCGCTATGCCGGCGCCTGGCACCACCGCGAACCCTTCTGGTACTTCATGGTTCAGGTGGTCCCGTTTCTGTGGTTGCCGCTGATCGCGCTCGTGCCCTGGCTGTGGAAGCACTGGCTCGCGAGTTGGCGCAGCCGGGACATGCGCGTGTTGTTGCCGCTCGCCTGGGTCATGCTCGTGCTTGTGTTCTTCAGTCTGAGCAGCGGCAAGCGCGGCGTTTATGTCTTGCCGGCCGTTCCGGCGTTCGTCCTGGCATGCGCGCCCTTCGCCCCTGAGCTGATGCGCTGTCGGGGTCCTCGCAACACCCTCTTCGGCATTACGTGCGGACTGATGCTCGCGGTCTTCGGGGCAGCGATGTACCTGCTGGTGGACGAGGCGCGCCGACAGCAGGTCGCTACGGCGTACGATATCGACGTCGTGGGACCCCTTTCGGCAATCGCGCTCGCGGGCGCAGGCATGTGCGTGCTCGCGCGCCCTCGCCGAGCGTTCGCCGCGTATGCAGGCGTGCTCCTCGCAACGCTGCTGATCGTCAGTTACTGGGTCAACCCCGTGATGAATGATGCGCGCTCCGGCGCGAGTTTCATGCGCCGCGTGAAGGACTTGGCGCCCCGGGATAAGGAACTCGGCCTGGTCGCTTACAAGGAGCAGTACCTGCTCTACCTCGATCGTGCAATCGTGAACTTCGGCCACGCGCGTTGGCGGGAGTACGAGCAGGAGGCGGCGGATGCTGCAGCCTGGCTTGCAGCCGATCCGCAGGGTCGCGTGCTCTTGGTGGACGAGCGTGCTCGCCAGCTGTGCTTCAGCACCGCGAGCGCTCGCGCAGTGGCGGTCGCGAACCGAATGCAGTGGTCCCTGGTCAGCGGCGCTCCGCAGGCTGACTGCGTTGCGCGCGGTCGAATCGAAGCAGCTCGAGTGTATAGCCCGCCGACACTTGCCGAAAAAGCGCCCTGAGCGAAGATTGACCACGCAAGACCGCGGGTTTGCGCCGAAGCTGCGCGCCTTTCATCGCCCAATTCGGTGTGCCACAATCGGCCGGCGCCCACGGGTCTTGACCGCAAACGTGAAAAGAGCGGGCTCAGATGCCGACCAACGGCGGTTGGGAGGATCGAATCGTGAACAAAGCCGTCCCATCGCACGGATCCGATAACGGACGTCTCTCGACGGGTATCGCTGCGCGCACAAGCGGGCGCATGCGCCAGGCGTTTGCCGCAGAACGGCGCTGCTGACCCAGGAATCTGGCGTAGTGGCGAGCAATCCCACAGAGTCGGCGACGGCTCTGCAGCCGGTCGGCAGGGAGACGTTGTTCAGCTCGCGTGCGGCGAGTCGCCGCAAAACCAGTGCCGGGCTCGACGTCCTCGTCACGAAGACGGCCATCGATCTTCAAAATTTGGGTCGTGAGGACGACGATCCGCTAATTCAGCAGGATTTGGAGGCGCTGCGCGAGGCGGCCGGTCTGGATGCTGTGCTGATCGCGCGCTTCGATGAAGGGCAGGGCGCCGTCGAGTCCGTCATCGGCGCGAGCGGGCTGTTTTCAGCGTTCAATCCCATCGCTCTGTGCGGCGAATCCCTCGAGCTTCTGCCGTACCTGCGCGGCCGACTCGACCACTTGCGAATTGTCGAAATTCGGGACACTTCGCGCGCGCGTCGTGAACTCGCGGCCGAGGCAGCCCGGCTCGCTGCGCTGCATGTAGGGGCTGCGCTGATCATCGGCGTCACGGTCCAAGACCGTGTGCGGGGCTTCATTGCGCTGTGCTCGACGCTGCCCCGAGACAGTTGGGATGCGAATCTTCACTTGATCTTGAAGCTGCTTGGATCCAGCTATGCAAGCGGCATGGAGCGGCTGCTCTATCGCAGACGGTTCGAGCAAATCGAGGAGCGCAACGAGCTTGCGTTATACGGCACCAACGACGGTTTGTGGGATTTCGATCTAGACAACAAGACCGCGTATCTCTCCCGGCGCTGGAAGGCGATGCTCGGCTACGCTGCCGATGAACTCGCGGATCTGAACGATTGGGAAGAACTCGTCCATCCCGACGATCTCAAGCGGGTCCAGCAGGCGCTGCGCGACCATCTCTCGGGCAAGGAGTCGATGTTCGAGAGCGTGCATCGCCTCAAGCATCGCGACGGAGTCTGGTTGTGGGTCGTGAGCCGGGCCAAGGCGCGACTCGATGAACAAGGCAGGCCGCGCCGCATCGTGGGCGTGGATCTGGACGTGACCGAGCGCAAACTGTTTGAGGAGGCGCTTTTCAAAGAGAAGGAGAGCGCTCAAATCACGCTGCAATCGATCGGCGATGGCGTGATCACCACAGACTCGAGGTGCCGCGTCGAATACCTCAACCCCGTGGCAGAGCAGCTGACGGGCTGGCGGCTCGAACACGCCCAGGGTCGCCAGATTGACGAGATTTTTCGCAGCTTCCACGAGGAAACATGCGAGCCGCTCGAGAATCCGCTCGCCGTGGCGATCCGGCGCACGCGCGCCATCAAGTCCGTCCGGCCAACGCTCCTGATTCGCCGCGACGGCAACGAGCTTTACATCGAGAGCTGCGCTTCGCCCATTCGGGACGGTTCCGGCGCCGTGTCCGGCGGCGTGCTCGTGTTCCATGACGTGAGCGAAAGTCGGGAGCTCAATCGCAAGCTGTCCTATCACGCAAGCCACGATATTCTCACTGGGCTTGTGAATCGGCGCGAGTTCGAGGCGCGGCTTGAGCGTGCGCTGAAGAGCGCTCGTGCGCGCGAAGCATCCTACGCGCTGTGCCATATCGATCTCGATCAGTTCAAGATCATCAACGACAACTGCGGTCATAGCGCGGGCGACGCTTTGCTCGGTCAGGTCGGTGCATTGCTGAAGTCCAAGATCCGCTGGCGCGATACGGTTTCTCGTCTGGGCGGAGATGAGTTCGGCGTGCTGCTGGAGAGTTGTTCGTTCGAGGAAGCCATACGGACAGCGGAGTCCCTGCGCGAGGCGATTCGCAATTACCGATTCGTCTGGGAGGAGCGCACGTTTCGTCTGGGCGCGAGCATCGGGGTCGTGCCGCTTTCGCCTGAAAACGAGGACGTGGCGGCCCTGCTGTCGGCGGCGGACAGCGCGTGCGCGATCGCGAAGGAGAACGGCCGCAATCGCATTTACAGCTTCCAGGAGAACGACATTGATCTAATGCGGCGCCGGCGTGAAATGCAATGGGCGGCGCGGATCAACAACGCACTCGAGGACGGACGCTTCGAGATCTTCCGCCAGGTCATTCAGCCGTTGCAGCAGCAGCAGGACGGGCTGCATTACGAGCTGTTGCTGAGGATGCGTGATGAGGCGGGCAAGATCGTTGCGCCCGATCAGTTCATCGCAGCGGCTGAGCGGTACGGACTCACGCCGAACATCGATCGCTGGATGATCGAGCACGCGCTGCGTTGGCTGGTGTCGGAAGCTGACGAACGCGAGAAGCTCGAAATGTGCTCTATCAACCTCTCAGGGCAGAGCCTGGGCGACGACAAGTTCCTGCCGTTCGTGATCGAACATTTCCATCGCAGCGGCATCGACGCCTCCAAGATCTGCTTCGAGATCACCGAGACCGCGGCGATCGCCAGCTTCTCGCAGGCGAACCGCTTCATCCACGCGCTCAAGGAGCTGGGCTGCCGCTTCGCGCTCGACGACTTCGGCACCGGCCTGTCGTCGTTCGGCTACCTGAAGCACTTCCCGGTCGACTTCCTGAAGATCGACGGCAGCTTCGTGAAGGAGATCCTGCACGACCCGATCGATCGCGAGATGGTGCGCTCGATCAACGAAATCGGGCACCTCACGGGCAAGCAGACGATCGCCGAGTTCGCCGAGAACCAGGAGATCATCCAGATGCTGCGCGGCCTGGGCGTGGACTACGCGCAGGGCTATGGCGTGTCGCAGCCGCAGCGGGTGATGAAGATCGCCGCCGGCTGACCGCGCCACCCGTTCCAGAGGGCCACGACGGGCTTACCGGCCGAACAGGGCAAGATCGAACAGACGATCGACCCGCAGGCGCTGCAGGTGCTCGGCGAGTGGGTTGCTACGC
>DATAFY010000358.1:0-2370 GCA_036257205.1 Steroidobacter sp.
GCTCCCCAAGACGCCGTGGATCGATGACCACGTTTCCGACAATCTCGCGCCGCGGACTGAACAATTCGAAGATCGCCGGCGCGCGAAAACTCGTGCCGTACGAGGCGCTCAGCAACAGGTCTTTATGCGGCGCCCAGCGCACTGCGTACTGCGGATTGAACGTACCCCCAAAGTCGCTGTAATGATCTTGGCGACCGGCGAGTGTGAGCGAGAGCTCGTGCACGGCGGGCCACCGAAACTCACCGCCCACCAGCGGCACGCGCACCTCAGCGAAACCCGCCTCGACCGTGCGCGTGTGGTCGAGCTGTACGGCCCCATCGAAGTCCACCGCTTCCTTGCGCCGCTCGCCGCCCACAACTACTTGCACTTCGCCTGCCGCCATCGAAAACAACGGTCCGCGAACAAATGCACTCAGTTGTTCTCCGTCAGAGCTGACCCGGGTGAGCGGGCGCATGAGCAGCGACTGGAGCAGCGCCTGACTTCCGCCCGGTCCGTCCTGGAATACGTTCAGGGCCGTGGCCGGGTCCGTCGATGCCAGTGCGGCGTTGGCAAGTGCGACATTCACCGCATTGTCTGTCCAGCTCGAGGAATCCTCTTGCGTGAACAGGCCCGCCGCTTCCCACTCCCAGGCCCCCAGCGCACCCCGCGCGCCGCCGAGCGCGCGCTCCAGCGTCTGTTCAGCAACGGTGTGCCGCGGTCCGATTCCCTCGAAGGCGTAGCTCGCCGAGACGTCCACCCCGAAAGGGTTGAATGGATTGCTCGCAGGCACGCGTGCGTTGGTCAGCGTGGCGGGTTCCGACTGACTGACCGACGTACGCTGCGCATACAGCAGCTCCGCAAACGTGGTGAGCGAAGGCGTCCAATCGTATTCGAGCAATCCCGCCGCGCTGCGTCGCTCGGCCTGGGTCACCACCGATCGCCACGCAAACGGGCTCGCCATGCGCCGCACGCCTGCGGTGGCGAGAAAATCCGAAGGCGTCAGTCCCACGCCGGAACTGCCTTCGGGCACGGCAGCGAACGGCGAGGGCAATCCCGGCAGATTCCCACCGGTACGCGAGCTGATATTGCCGGGATGGGTCGCGGAGGAGCGCCAATCGAACCCGCCAAAGCGCCGGAAATCCTGATCCGCCCAGCGCGCGCGCGCTTCGCCCAACAGAAAATCGCGATCGAAGTAGTCGAGCACGAACGAGGCATGCGCACGCTCGCCCGCGTAGCCGCTGCTTAAAGAGGCGCGCTGCTCCTCGCCGCCGCCGTTCGCCGTCCCATAGCTCGCTTCCACGACCGGGCGATCGATCTCGCGCTTCAATACGACGTTGATGACGCCGCCGACGGCATCCGCGCCGTACACCGCGGAGGCCGAGTCCGAGAGAATTTCCACGCGCTCGACGGCGGCCAGCGGGATGGTGTTGAGATCAAAGGCGTTGACCGCCACATTGATCGCCGTGGGAACGGTCCGCCGGCCGTTGATGAGTACGAGGGTGGTATCAACCCCCAAGCCTCGCATCTCGGCGAACTGCGCGCCGCCGAACTGGAATCCGTCCGCAAACGCATAAGGCATCTGCGGCACATAACGAATCAACTCCGCCACGCTCGCCACACCGAGCTCATCAATCTTCACTCGATCGAGGATCACCACGTGCGCGGCGTACTCCCGATCCGGTACTTTCAGTCGCGAGCCCGTGACCACGATCTCCTGGATTTCGATCGTCGGCAGCGGCATCTCCGCTGAGTACGCCGGCTGCAGCGCCGTCGCTCCCAAAACCATCCCCATGGCGCGATCCCAACGCGTGATACCCATCAGCAGATTCCCCCGTGAGTGCTTGTTTATTTACAGCGACGAGCAGGCACGCATGCACGCTCGTGTGCTTCCTTGACGAGGTCATCCGGAAAAAGTCGGTAGCCAATTTGTTGTACCGACTCTTTACGCAAAAGTCGTCAATCACTGACGGCGCACGCGCCTGCACAACACAACACCGACGCCGAAGACTATATGGATGCTGCATGAACAGCCCGCTCAGCGATCAGGATGACGATGCGTTGTTGTCGTTCCTCTTTGCGCGATTGAATCGCCCACGCGCGATCGATGCGCTCTCGGGGAACGTCTTTATTCGATTGCAGCACCGGCATACGCGGATCGAACCTTCGCTCTGCTTTATCTGGAAGATGGCTTGCTCTGCGTTCAATGACTGCTTCCAGGCGCCGCCGCCGCGGTGCGCGCTGAATGGGGAGCTGCGATTGCTCGTGGAAAGCGCCGTCGCTCAGCTGCCGAACGTGCATGCCTGCGCGCTCATCGCACACAAGCGCGAAGGGCTCAGTTACGACGCGCTGAGTGAAAAACTTCGGCTGTCCGCCTCCACGATCGAGAAATAC
>DATAFY010000386.1:0-5414 GCA_036257205.1 Steroidobacter sp.
GGCTACATCGCGGCCAGCAACGGAAACATGCCGTTCAACGACCTTTATGCTGACGAGCTCTCCAGCGCATTACCAGCGCATTAAAGGACGCCGGCGTGAAGTGGAAGGTCGTTCCGGAACCTTCATCGAGCCGCTGCGCGACTTCTCCTCGAGACAGGCGTAAGTCTCACTGGCCAGAAGACCGACAGGCCTTTCACAAGTACTTACTTCGAAAGAACCGGAACGTTCCGGCCGGCCATCGAGTTACTGGCCCGCAAGGAGTCCGCGAATGCCGCCCGCATTGACGTTTCTGGCCGAACGAGATCACCCGCTGCGCGCCGCGCTCGTCGAAGAAATGCACGTCAGGCGCTTTCCACCCTTCGAGGCGCCCGCCCGATTGTCGCAGCTGGTCATGTTCACCGGCGAGGAACAGATCGAGGCTGCGCGGCAGTGCGCCGAATACTTGTGTGCATGCTTCGGCGTAACGCCGCCGAAGGGCCGATACTTCGTCGTGGCACTCGGCCGCCTCGAGTTCGTCTGGGAACAACACACCGAAGTCAGCACATACACCTTCATACAGCGCGGCGCCTTCAAACATCCGTTCAAGCACCCCGTGCTGCTCGAGGCGCCGGCGAACTGGATCGCCTCGCTGCCGGGACAAGTGCTTCGAGCGACGCAGATCGCCATCATGGGCGGCGGCGTTCCGCCGCCCGACGACACAGTGTTGGCCTCGTGTTTTGCGCCTGCAGATCTGATGTGCTGCGAGGTGCAGCAGCACGAAGCGCGCATTTGGTCCGATTTCCGCGTCCATGAGGATGGGATGGGCCGACTGCTGATTCTCGATCAAGCCCTGCAAAGCGCGGCCGATACCGCGCGCCTGGTGCAACGATTGCAGGAGCTGGGCAACTATCGCAACATGGCGCTGCTGGGCCTGCCGGTGGCGCAGTCGGCCACGCCGACATTGACGGCGCTCGAACGACGACTGGCCACGCTCGCGCGGGAAATCGCCGCCGGCTCCGCCGACGACGCGCGCTTGCTAGATAAGGTCTCGACATTGGCCGCCGACCTCGCGCGAATCACGGCGGAGACGCGCTATCGCATGAGCGCAACGCGCGCCTACGCGCAACTTGTATTCGATCGCATGCGCAGCGTCGATGTAATGCGGATCCCCGGCTACCAGACGTTGAATGACTTCACTGACCGGCGACTCACGCCCGCCGTACGCACCTGTGAATCCTTTACGCAGAGGCTCGAGGATCTATCGCAGCGCGTCTCGTGGGCCAGTTCACTGATCCGCACGCGCATCGAAACCACGCTGGAGCGCCAGAACACGGCCTTGCTTGCTTCCATGGATCACCGCGCGCACTTGCAGCTGCGCCTACAGCAGACGGTCGAAGGATTGTCCGTGGTTGCGATCTCGTACTACTTCATCGGCATTCTCGGCTACGTAGCGAAATTGCTGAACCACACCTTCCCGACGCTCGACGCGGCGTTGCTGCAAGGGGCCGCAGCGCCGGTCGTGCTCGCCTTCGTGTGGTGGTTGATCCACCGCGTAAGGCGCTCGCACCAAGACGGCGCGTAGGAGACCGGAGCGCCGACTCGGTTGCCGCTGTGCCTCGTCCGGTGTGCGTTGTACCGAGAGCGCCAAGGCGCGCCACGTGCGCGATCGCGATCTACTTTCCTCTGGGTCTCACGCGTTGCAGGAATGAATCAACAAACGCGCGTGCCTCGGGCACCCCGAGCGCCTGCGCCGCCGCGAAGTACACCAGCCCGAAGACGCCAGCGGCAAGCATCGCGGTCGGGACAGGAGAAAGAAGTCCAACACCGACGCTGACGGCATAACCCGATGCAGCCGCCGCTCCAGCGGCTCCGAACAACCGCGCCATCCGCCCGATCCCGACGCCGACTGCGCCGATGCGGCGAACCAGGCTTGCCCGAAGCAACGCCCATTCGAGCCACGCGCCAACCGACGCGCCCAGCGCAAGCCCGACCGGTCCGAGCGGAAGTCCGGCCACTCGCACATGCTCGAGAAGTCCAGCCGGGACATTTGTCGAGCCGATACTCACTGCTTCGAACTGGGTCATCAACACCGTGCCCGCGAGCGCGGACGTCAGGACGCGCAAACCCGCAACGCGCGCAGGCGTGCTCGTATCGCGTAACGCAAAAAACGCGGACTGATAGATGCGTGTGCTGGTCGATGCAAGCAAACCCGCGCTGTACGCGGCGAGCGTAAGCCACACCACCAGGACGTTTGCGGGATCGAATTCTCCAGCCTGATACAAACCCGCGACGAATACCTTCCCCAGGAATGCGAACGCCAGGAAGCTCGGCACGACCAGAAACGCCGCTCGGCGCACTGCGGCGATCGTCCGCTCGCGTAGCGCTTCCGTCGCACTCTCACGCTCCCTTGCCAGCTCCGGCAACTCGGCGGCCGCAACGCTCATCCCAAACAAGCTGACCGGCAGCACATACAGCGTCTGCGCGTACCGCAGTCGTGCAACGGCGCCGATCGCGAGCAGGCTCGCAAGCACCATGTCGAGGTAGGAACTTAGCTGCACCACGCCCCGCCCCATGATTGCGGGCCCGGCGTTTCGCAAGATTTCCTTGAACGCCGGCTCACACCGCCCGGTATTGAGCCGGATCTCACGATCCAGCCGCAGCACCCAGGGAAGCTGCACGCCGAACTGAAGGAGTCCCCCGACGAACGCGCCCCAGGCCGCCGTTATAAGCAACGTGTCCAGATCGTTTTGGAAACCGAACGCGATGAGCGCCGTGATGATCGCGGCGTTCCACAACACGGGCGCAAAATAAGGAATGAAGAACTTGCGGTGACTGTTCAGAATTCCGAGCGCCCATGCAGAGAGCACGAGGACGCCCGTCATGGGAAATAGGATGCGCACGACCTGAATCATGAGCTCGCGCCGCTCGCCCCCAAACCCGGGCGTGAATACAGCCACAAGCACGGGTGCAAGCAGCACACCGAACAACGAGATCGCACCCGCCGCGGCGAGCAGCAGCGCAAACATCGCCCCGGCGACACGCCCCGCCTCCTGGGTCCTTCCCTGGTCTAGCAGCTCGGAATAGACGGGGATGAACGATGCACTCAGCGTCCCTTCCCCGAGAAGGTTCTGCAGCACATTAGGCATTCGCAGCGCTGCGCTGAACACGTCGGCATGCAGCCCCGCGCCGAAATACGTCGCAAGCACCCGCTCGCGCACGAGGCCAACGATGCGGCTGAGGAAGATCCCAGCCGCAACCAGCGCTGCAGCAGCGGAACTTCGGCGCACGGAGCCGGCGGTTTCAGAGGAAAGACTCGCGTTGGTCATGAACGCGACTGCGCGAGGGCCAGACCGGAACGCCAGTGAGTACAGCGCATGATTCGACGGAAGGAACGATATAGGAACAGTCCTGAGTATGACGGTTTTCTTCAGCATCGGAGCAGTGCGCCGTCAATGTGCGCTTCTGCTGCTTTCGTAGAGATACACGTGCGCTCGAGCCGGGACCGCTCAACGCGATCACCGAGTCGCCAGTTTGCGCAGGTAATCGCACCTTGATCGAATGCGATCGGGTGCGCACGGGCGTCCCGCACGAATACAAGGTATTTCAGTAGAAAGTTCGCGCGACGATCGTCGCCGGAGCCGGTTTCTGCAAACTCATGGCAGCGTCTGACACGCAGGATCTCGACCAGCTCGCTCGCCGTTATCGGTCCGCCTAGTTACCGATCTAACGCGGGCGGCTTTCATCGCCTTTTCCACCGCGTCGGTCGCGCGCGAAACGCGCCAGGCGGTCGAAGGCAAGCTCGAGTTTCTGCAGTTCCTCGTCTGAAAGGTCCTTCAGGTTGACCATCTCTGTGCGCGCGCCGTGCACCGCTCGCAGCAACTCATCGAGCTTGAGATGCATCGCACGAGCATCGCGATTCTGGGTGTATTGGATGAGAAACACCATTAGAAAGGTAACGATGGTCGTCCCAGTGTTGATCCAAAGCTGCCAAGTATCCGAGTAGTCGAACAGCGGACCGGACCCCGCCCACACAAGAATCACGAACACTGCAGTGACAAACGCGCCCACCGACCCGACTTGATCGGACGTATGGACGGCGAAATGTTGAAACATGCTGCGGACCGGCGCTGGCGAATTCATGGACGCGTTTCCTCTTACGACACGAATCATAGACTCCCGAGGCCGCCGGCCGGCTCCATCGCGCCGGAAGATCGGCATAACGTCACACCGACATAGCAGGAGAGCGCGTAACGGTCAGTTCCGTTTTCCGCCTGACAGCCCCCATAAGAAATTCACGTTGATGCTGAGATTTCCTAGCGCAACTCGTCGAGCAGCAATTACGTGGGCCACACGGTTCTCGCGCAATACTATCGAGCGCCTCACGCATTGAGCAGAGTGCGACTCGGCGAGCAGCTCGGATGCCCATGGTGGATGAATTCCACGAGGGCGCTCGCCTAATAGCTATGTTCCGGCCCGGGAAACACGCCGTTCTTTACGGCGCTCACATACGCTTCGAACGCGCCTCGAATTCCGGTGGGGCTCTCTGCGAGGAAGTTCTTGACGAACTTCGGCACTTTAATGTCTGGCGGCGTAATGCCGAGCAGATCATGCATCACCATGATTTGCCCGTCGACGTGATTGCCGGCGCCGATGCCGATCACCGGTATCCGCAAGCGCGCTGTGATCCGTTCTGCAAGCTGCGCCGGAATGGCTTCGAGCAGCAGCAAGCTTGCGCCGGCCTCTTCGAGGTAGACAGCCTCATCGAGAATGGTTTGCGCCTGCTCCGGATCACGGCCCTGCACGCGAAAACCTCCAAACCGGTTAATCGACTGCGGCGTAAGTCCCATGTGCGCGCACACGGGAATGCCTCGTTCAACCAGCAGCCTCGTCGATTCGGCGATCCAGCGCCCGCCTTCGAGCTTCACGATGTGCGCGCCAGCACGCATCAGTTGCGCGGCGTTCTCGAGCGTCAGCCCTTCCGAGTAGTAACTCATGAACGGCATATCGCCCATGATAAGCGAGCCGCGGTTGCCTCGCCGGACGGTTTCGAGGTGATACAGAATGTGCTCCATGGTCACGGGCAGCGTGGAGTCGTGACCCTGAACGACCATCCCCAAACTATCGCCCACCAGCAAGACTTCAACGCCTGCTGTACTCGCGATCTCGGAGAACGTCGCATCGTAGGCCGTGATGCAGGCGAATCGTTCACTCTTACGTTTACGGGTTTCGAGCGTTTTCAGCGTGACTTTTGCACCAGAGCTGATGCTGGACATGGTTGTCTCCGCAGTGGAGAGAAAGTCGCAGCATACTCGGATCAGATAGGGCCCCGCAGCCCGCATCTGCGCTTGTCCTGGAAAAAGCGGGTAAGGGCGTCTAGGTATCGTGTACGTGTCCGTGCTCGTCGACGCAAAAGCAAGTGCACTGCCTGGAGGAGT
>DATAFY010000482.1:0-4151 GCA_036257205.1 Steroidobacter sp.
CTCGAACGTTATCGCTCGCAGTTCGCGCAACTCCAGCTGTTCAGCATCGCGGAGGCGTTCGGAGACTGGCAGAAGGCTCACGAACGACACTTCGCCGACGGCGGCGTGTTTGATCGCATCTACGACGCGGGGGGAGCGAATGGCGGATAGCGGATCGCGAATGACGGGCCTCGAAAAGAACAGGCCGCTCTTGCCGCCGCACCAGGCGACCGGAGCCGCCGATGCTTTCTGTTCACCAGTCGTTTCCGACGAAAACGCATGAACGGCCCTATCCGCGTTCCAGCCATCTTGCCTGGGTTCGGACTCACGCTGGGTTTCACGACGTTTTTTCTGGGCGCGATCGTGCTCGTGCCGCTTGCGGCGCTCATGATGAAAACGGCCGCGATGGGCTGGCGCGAATTCATGGAGGTCTTGCTCGATCCGCGCGTGCTCGCATCGTATCGATTGACCTTCGGCGCCTCCGCCGTCGCAGCGATTGTGAACAGCGTGTTTGGGTTCGTGATCGCATGGACGCTCGTGCGCTATGAGTTCCCGGGACGCAAGCTCATTGACGCGTTGATCGACATGCCGTTTGCGCTGCCGACAGCGGTTTCAGGCATCGCCCTGACGGCCGTCTTCGCGCAGAACGGCGTACTCGGCGAGCATCTTGCTCGGTTTGGCGTGAAGGTGGCGTACACGCCGCTCGGCATCGTCGTTGCGCTTACGCTGATCGGGCTGCCGTTCGTGGTGCGGTCCGTGCAACCGGCGCTTCTCGAGGTGCAGCGGGACTTGGAGGATGCAGCCGAAACGCTCGGGGCCGGCCGCTTCACGATCTTTCGCCGCATCATCTTCCCGACCGTGATGCCCGCGCTCGGGACGGGCTTTACGATGGCGTTCGCACGCGGAATCGGCGAATACGGTTCAGTCATTTTCATCGCTGGCAATCTGCCCATGAAGACCGAGATCACGCCGCTTCTCATCGTCATCAAGCTCGAGCAGTTCGAGTATGCGGGCGCCGCGGCGATAGGCTTCATCATGCTGGTGATGTCGTTCGCCATGCTGTTGTCCATCAACTTGTTGCAGGCGTGGGGACGACGACGCGTCGTCTCCGCGGGGCGTTAATGGCCGGCGGCCCTTCCCAGGCGATGCTTGCGGAGCTGGCGAGCCGACCAGGCCGCAGCTTCGCCAATCGCCTGGTTAAAATCGGCTTCATCTCACTGTCGCTGCTGTTTCTCGCGGCGCTGCTGTTCGCGCCTCTGCTGACTGTGTTCGCCGCCGCGCTCGACAAAGGCTTCGAGCTGTACGTCCGCGGCTTCCAGGATGCAGATATGCAGGCGGCTATCCGGCTGACCCTCACGGTCGCCGCTATCGTAGTGCCGATAAATACGGTCTTCGGCATCGCCGCGGCCTGGGCGATCGCCAAATTCGAGTTCCGGGGCAAGAGCGTGCTGATCACGCTCATCGATCTGCCGATCGCCGTGTCCCCCGTCATTTCCGGCCTGATCTATGTCCTGCTGTTCGGGGCCCAGGGCTGGTTCGGCCTGTGGCTGCAGGAGCACGATCTCAGCATCATCTTCGCGCTGCCGGGGATCGTGCTTGCGACCATGTTCGTGACGTTTCCCTATGTCGCCCGCGAGCTCATCCCGCTGATGCAGCAACTTGGCAACGATGAAGAGGAAGCCGCAATCACGCTCGGCGCCGGCGGCGTCATGACCTTCTTCCACGTCACCCTCCCGAAGATCCGCTGGGGGCTCCTCTACGGCGTGATTCTGTGCAACGCACGCGCGATGGGGGAGTTCGGCGCCGTCTCGGTGGTCTCCGGCCACATCCGCGGGCTGACCACCACGATGCCGCTGCAAGTCGAAATCCTATATAACGAGTACAACTTCGTCGGGGCCTTTGCAGCGGCCTCGCTCCTGACGCTCCTTGCGGTCGTAACGCTTGTGATCAAGACGCTTGTGGAGTGGCGGACGGGATATCACAGGCATTGATGTTCGCCATCCGACTCGCAGGCGAGCGCAGTTTGACGGGGACCTGGCGCGCGGTGATTCGTGAACGGAGCGCCCGCGCGAGTACACTCGCTGCGCTGTTGGACTAATCACCCATCGCTGATCACCAGTTACTCACCGTCAGCTCATGCTCGAACGCCTTCAGCAGCTGCTCGACCGCCTGCGAATCGACATCTCCCGGGCGGGACTCGGGGCGTGGATCGCGCTGATCAACGTCGCGGTCGTGCTGCTCGTCGTCGGCGGCATTTCCGGCTTCGCCGTCGGTTCGTTGCGCGATTTGGCGGATCAGCAGGGCAAGTCGCGTGTGCAGCTGGCGGGCGCGATGGCGCTGGAGGATCTGCGGCGCTATAGCGAAGATGCGCTCACGCACGCGAAGAGCATCGCGGATCGGCCGACGTTTCAACGCCTTCTGGCCGGGAGCGCCCGCGGCGCCGCCCTGGGGCCGTATATGCGACGCTCGTGCAACACGGAGACGATCGTGTCCTGCGCCGTGTTCGAAGCGGGTACGCTCGTTGCACAGGCCGGCGTTCCATTGCCCTGGCCGGAAATTGCTGCCTCGGCTTCCGAGCAGGGGGAGCGGTTCCTCTCGGCGCCCCCCGGCGCGCGCATGCCCCTGCTAGGCGCGTCAGCGCAGGTGGGCGGGGCGCCCCAGCGCCGGTTGTTCGTCGCGCGCCTGTTCGACGACAAACTCGCCGCCGCCCTGAGCGAGCGCGTCGGGGTTGAGCTGCGCCTCATCAATTACCGGCGGTTCGTCGAAGAGCAAACCTCAGATGAGTTCACGCGTCTGCATTCGGCGGGGCTGTCGGACGGCCGCTCCGCGGTGGCCAGGATCGACGGTCTTGATCTGTACGCGGCGAGCTTTCCAGTCTTCGCGTCGACGGGCGAGGCGATCGCGCTGCTCGAAGCGCGCCTGCCGACGACGGAGATCGATGCGTCCGTCCGCGGTCTGATCAAGCGCTTGCTGGTGACCGCGGTCGTGCTCGCGGCGCTCGCCGTACTCGCCGGCGTAATTCTCGGTCGAGAAGTCACGGGTCCGGTGAGTTCGTTGACTGACGCGGCGGAACGGCTCGGTCGCGGCGATTTCTCAACCACCATCCCTGTGGGCGGCACGAAGGAGGTCGGCAAGCTCGCCCGGACGATGGAAGACATGCGCAACAATCTCGTCGAGCTCACAGGGGCGCTGCGGCGCCGCGAGGCGGAAGCGCAAGCCGTGTTGAGCGGCGTCGTTGAGGGCGTCTACGCAGTGGACAAGGCGCGCGTCATCCGCTACCTCAATCCGCAAGCCGCGCGACTGCTCGGCGTTTCGGCGGAGGAGGCGATCGGCCGGTTTTGCGGCGATGTGCTGAGGCCGCGTCTGGAAGAGGGCCAGCGTCCCTGCGAGAGAGCTTGTCCGATTGTGCGCGCCCGCGTCGAAGGCAGCGCTCAAGCGGTCGAGCACCTGAATCTTGCGAGCGGCGCCTCGCGCACAACGGTGATCACGAGCGCCGCACCGGTCGATGAGCTGCAGGTGCAGGTGATTCGCGACGAGACGGAGCTGGAAGGCGTGCGCCGGGCGCGCGATACGGTGCTAGCCAACATATCGCATGAATTCCGCACCCCGCTAGCCTCACAGCTCGCCTCGATCGAGTTGCTGCGCGATGGTCTGGACACGACGCCGCGCGAACAACAGCGCGAGCTCGTGTCCTCGCTGGAGCGCGGCGCCATTCGCCTGACGCGGCTCATCGACAATCTCTTGGAGAGCGTGCGGATCGAATCTGGACAGCTTTCGATCCGTCATCAGAGCGTCGCAATCGCCGAGGTCGTGGAGGACGCTCAGGCGCTCATCGGAGCATTGCTCGGACAACGTCGTCAGCGGCTCGAGCTGAACCTTCCGGAGAACCTGCCGCGCGTCGACGGCGACGGTCCGCGCCTGACTCAAGTGATGGTGAATCTGCTGGCCAACGCCAGCAAATTTGCGCCTGAGGGGACCGCCGTGTCGATCGGCGCGTCGCATGACGGACCGCGCGTGGCCGTTTGGGTCGAAGACGAAGGTCCCGGCGTGCCGCAGATCGAAAGCGGCTCGATTTTCGATCGTTTCTATCGCGGCCCGGACCAGGAGCCTGAGCCTGGCGGTCTGGGCCTCGGCCTGTGGATCGTAAAATCCATCGTGGAGCGCCACGGCGG
>DATAFY010000510.1:0-1501 GCA_036257205.1 Steroidobacter sp.
TGAATTCCTAGACTAACGTGCCAACGGAGAGATGAACCAATCACAGATGCTGATTGCCGAAATGAGTGATGCTGATGGCATTCAGATGCGAAGGATTCTCGCCCCGTTGCCATCTCCCCAATGTCTCTCAACCTGCAAGGAGCAAGGCAATGAGGAAAAATCCCGGAAAGGTCATTCGCTGCGTCGCGGTCGGTGCTGCGTTCGCCGCGGCGGCGATCGCGTCCGCCGAGCCGGCGGGCAAACGAACCGCCGCCAGAGAGTGCCGCTGTCGGTTTCCGGCGGGGACGGGCACGATGTTGAGCGTCTCGCTGGAGCTCCTTCAGCCCGGCACGTCTTATATCGGTGAAGTCCTGGCCGTCGAGGAGAGCGGCAACCAGACGATCACGGAATTCTGCTTCACCACCGCGAACTGATCAGCAGGCCGCGCCGCGTCACTGCGACTCTTCGAGCAGTTTCGACAGGTGTTGCTTCCAGAGCGCTGCGATCGTGTGCGAGCCATGGCCGCGTGTGGCCTCGGATAGCGGAATCAACACGGCTGCGCCGCGTGACACGCGCTTGATCTCGCGCTCAAGGATTCCGAGCTCGGGCGGGTTGATGATGTCGTCCGCGAAGTTCACTGCGACCAGCGGCGCGAGGATCTTCTCGAGGCCCGGATTCGGATCGTAGTCCCACGAGGCGCTCACCTGGTAGAGCACGTCGTTCGCATCCGCCGTTTTCAGTGCGGTCGCAAGCCACTCCTCCAGCACTTCGTCGGCCTTCGCGAGCGTCGGCATCTGCGCCTGGCGCAAGACCGGGTTGCTGCCCATGAGGAAGACGACTGAAGCCGCGGTGCGCAGGGAGGGCGGTTGCGCGGTGTAGTTGCCGCCGTTCCAGGCGGGGTCGTTGCGAATCGCATCGATCATCGTCTTGCGCCAGACGCGATTGCTGCCCGAGATCTGCGTCGGCAGGCTCGCGAGCGGCATCAATGCGTCCATGAACCCGGGGTGACGCACGCCCCACACCCAGGTGTGCATGCCGCCCATCGACGCGCCCATCACGAGGCGCAGGTGATTCACCTGCAGCCCTTCGTTGAGCAGCCGGTACTGCGCTTCGATCATGTCGGTGTAGCCGTATTGCGGAAAGCGGGCCTTCAACCCATCGCTGGGCTTCGCGGATTTGCCGTGTCCGATGCCGTCGGGCAGCACGATGAAGTATTTCGTCGCATCGAGCGGCTGGCCGGCGCCAAACAACTCCCCCGCGAACTCCGGGCGGAGGAACTCGGCGCCGCTGGTGCCCGTGCCGTGGCCGATCCACACCGCGTTGCGCACGATGCCCTTCTCGTCCTTCCGCGGTGTACCGAGCGTGCGGTAGTGCATCCGCAGTTCGGGCAGCGTATCGCCGTTCGAGAATCTGAAGTCGCCGAGTATGAAGTCGCCTTCGACCGGCACGGGGTAGTCCGCCGCGGCTGCGAACGTCGAATACAAGAGCCAGGCGAGCAGGGCGGCGCGGACAACGAAGCGCA
>DATAFY010000516.1:0-9947 GCA_036257205.1 Steroidobacter sp.
TCTGGCGGTGCGTGGAAGACAACGAACTCAAGCCGACGGTTGACGTCCTCGCGGCGCAGCTGGCGCAGGCGCCGACCCGCGCTCTGGCGCGAACCAAGCAGGCGATCTACGACTCGTGGCGGCGCACGCTCGATCAGCAGATCGATCAGGAGCGCGATTTTCAGAGCGAATTGGGCCGCTCGCGCGATTACGCCGAAGGGGTGGCGGCTTTCGTTGAGAAGCGTGCGCCGGTCTTCCGGGGCGAATGAATGGATCCGAAGTCCCGGGACCCGCAGACGCTCGCGCGAGCTTGCGCTGAGCGCATGTACAGCGAGGATTACGCATCTCAGGCGCTGGGGATTCGCATCCTCGATGTGGCGCCGGGCTGCGCACGGCTCGCCATGCGCGTGAGGGAAGACATGGTGAACGGACATGGGATATGCCATGGGGGCTTTGTGTTTGCGCTCGCGGACAGTGCGTTTGCGTTCGCCTGCAACACCTACGATGCCGTCACTGTAGCGGCAGGGGGCGTCATCGATTTTCTCGCGCCCGTTCCCGCTGGCGAGGAGCTTACGGCGTCAGCGCGGGAACAGTCGCGCTCACGTCGCACGGGCGTATACGACGTCACGGTCTGCAATCAGCGGGGCGAGTACATCGCGCTATTTCGCGGTCGATCTCACCAGCTCGATGGCCGCCTTCTCGAAGACCACTGACCTCCACAGGAGGGTGATGTGCCGGTTAGAACGTGTTCGCCGCCGGATCTCGAACCCATCGAAACGGCCAGCGAAGATGATCTACGGGCGCTGCAGTTGCAACGCCTGCGATGGTCGGTGCGTCACGCCTACGAGAACGTGGCGCATTATCGGCGCGCGTTCGAGGTTGCAGATGTGCTTCCGGAGCACTTGCGTTCACTCGAGGACCTGGAGAATTTCCCGTTCGAACTATCCCTTCGGAATGTTTGCTGTGCCTCGCGAACAGGTCGTGCGCCTACACGCCTCGAGCGGCACTACCGGCAAGCCGACCGTCGTCGGTTATACGGCCAAGGATATCGAGACGTGGGCGAACCTCATGGCGCGTTCGATTCGCGCTGCCGGCGGGCGGCCTGGCGACATCGTGCACGTTGCTTACGGGTAAGGATTGTTCACGGGAGGGCTCGGGGCGCATTACGGCGCAGAGCGGCTCGGCTGCACGGTGATCCCGATGTCAGGAGGGCAGACCGCCAAACAGGTGCAGCTCATCTGCGACTTCAAGCCCGACATATCATGGCGACCCCCTCGTACATGCTCGCTATCGCGGATGAATTCGTGAGCCAAGGCCTGGATGCGCGCAACTGCTCTCTCCAGGTGGGCATCTTCGGCGCCGAGCCATGGACGGAGGCGATGCGGGCGCAGATCGAGGAAATCATGGGCCTCGACGCCGTCGACATCTACGGCATTTCGGAGGTCATCGGACCCGGCGTCGCAAACGAGTGCATCGAGACGAAGGACGGGCTGGTCGTCTGGGAGGATCACTTCTTCCCAGAAATCGTGGATCCTCAGACCGGCGAAGTTCTGCCGGACGGCGAATTCGGCGAGCTGGTACTCACGTCGCTCAGCAAAGAGGCGTTGCCGGTTATTCGTTATCGCACGCGCGACCTCACAAGGCTCCTGCCGCCGACCGCTCGATCGATGCGGCGCATGCAGAAGATCGTCGGACGTTGCGACGACATGCTGATCATCCGGGGCGTGAACGTGTTTCCGACGCAGGTCGAGGAGCTCATATTGAACACGCCGACGCTGGCCCCTCATTACTGCCTGGAAGTCACGCGCGAGAAACATCTCGACATGCTGATCGTGCACGTTGAAGCGACGACCGACGAAGCGTCAGCAAGGGAGCGCGCCGCCCGCGAGCTGACTCGCAAGATCAAGTCGTACATCGGTCTGACGGCACGCGTGAGCATCGACAGGCCGGGATCCATCGAACGCTCGCTAGGCAAAGGCGAAGCGCGTGGTCGACAGACGCACCTTGTATGCGCGCTGAAGGAGCGCGCGGGGGGAATGAAATGCAGCTGAAAAGTTACGTGCAGGGAAGCTGGTTTGCGGGGACGCGAGCTGCGCAGCAACTGCGTGACGCGACGACGGGCGCCGTCATCGCCGAAGCATCGTCGTACGGCGTCGATTTTGGCGGCGTGCTCGATTACGCCAGACAGGTTGGCGGGCCGGCGCTGCGCCGGCTGACGTTTCACGAGCGCGCCGCGCTGCTCAAGCGCCTCGCGAAAGTTCTCACGGACGCCAAAGCGGAGTTCTACGCGCTTTCGTACTCCACGGGCGCAACCAAGGCCGATTCATGGATCGACATCGATGGCGGCATCGGCACGCTCTTCGCGTATGCGAGCCGCGGCGCGCGAGAGTTGCCGAATGGATATGTTTACGTGGACGGCGAGCCGGAGTCCTTGTCGAAACCGGGCGCCTTCATCGGGCAGCACATCTGCATGCCGCTGGATGGCGCGGCCGTGCACATCAACGCATTCAATTTCCCCGTGTGGGGCATGCTGGAGAAACTCGCGCCGACGCTGCTCGCCGGCATGCCTGCCGTCGTCAAGCCCGCCACAGCCACTGCATATCTCACTGAGCTAGTCGTCCGACGCATCAGCGAATCGGGCATTCTTCCCGACGGCGCCTTGCAGTTGATCTGCGGCGGCCTGGGCGACCTGTTCGATCACCTGACGTGCCAGGACGTCGTCTCATTCACGGGCTCGGCGAGCACCGCGCAGAAGTTGCGCACGCATCCAACCCTGGTCTCGAACACAGTTCGTTTCATGAGCGAGACCGATTCGATCAATTCCTGCGTTCTGGCGCCGGATGCGGCGCCGGGTCAACCGGAGTTCGACGCGTTCGTGCGCGAGGTCGCGCGCGAAATGACGATAAAGGCCGGGCAGAAGTGCACGGCGATCCGTAAAGCGCTCGTCCCTGCGGCCCATGCGGATGCGGCCGTCCAGGCGCTCAGGGCGGCGCTCGCGAAAGTCGTCATCGGCGACCCACGTCTGGAGCAAGTGCGCATGGGACCGCTCGTCGGAGTTGCGCAACGTGGCGAGGTCATGGGCCGCATCGCCGAATTGCGGCGGGAAGCGGAACTCGTCACGGAGGGGCGCCTGGAGCTGGAGGGCGCGGATCCCGATAAGGGCGCGTTCATCGCGCCAGCACTCCTTTTATGCCGCAACCCAGCGGCGGCGAAAGCAGTGCACACGGTCGAAGCTTTCGGTCCCGTGTGCACGATCCTGCCATACGCGTCGATTGCCGAGGCGATCGCGCAGGCCCGTCTCGGAGGTGGAAGCCTCGTTTCGTCTGTGTTCACGGCGGATGACGTCGTCGCGCGTGAACTCGTCCTTGGCCTTGCGCCGTTCCACGGCCGCCTACTGATCGTGAACCGCGAGTGCGCTCGCGAGTCCACGGGCCATGGCTCGCCGCTTCCAGGGCTGGTCCACGGAGGCCCGGGCCGCGCCGGCGGCGGCGAAGAAATGGGCGGCATTCGCGGACTTATGCACTATATGCAGCGCACGGCGATACAGGGCAGCCCTCAAACCATCACCGCCGTGACCGGCCGTTGGGCGCGCGGCGCGGTCCAGCTCGACCCAGGCGTGCATCCATTTCGGAAGAGCTTTCGCGAACTTCGAATCGGCGACACGCTGAACTCTGCGGAGCGCCACGTGACGCTCGAAGACATCGAGCGTTTTGCTGCGCTGACGGGCGATACCTTCTATGCGCACATGGACGAAGAAGCAGCGCGCCGCAACCCGCTATTCGGCGGCCGCGTCGCGCACGGTTACTTCCTGATCTCAGCGGCTGCAGGACTGTTCGTCGATCCGCCGTACGGGCCCGTGCTCGCCAACTACGGCATCGATCACTTACGTTTCGTGAAACCGGTCAAGTCAGGCGACCGGATCAAGGTGCGTTTGACCTGTAAGTCAAAATCGCTGCGGGTGGACAAGGGCTACGGCGAGGTTGCGTGGGACGCAGAGATCACCAACCAAGACGGCGAAGTCGTCGCGAGTTACGATGTTCTCACGATGGTCAGCGAGCAACAGGTCCAATAGTCATGTACAAACTCGTCGCACTCTACACCCAGCCCGCCGATCCAGCGGCTTTTGAGAAGCACTATCGTGAGGTGCACCGGCCGCTCGTGGAGCGAATCCCGGGCCTTGCGAAGGTGGTCGTCAATCGAGGGGTGGAGCCGCCGCGGGGCGGCGCGCCGGCCTACTACCTGATGGGGGAAATGCATTTCGCGGATGAAGCGATGTTCAAGGCGGCCATGGCTTCGCCGGAAATGGCTGCGGCGGGCAAGGATCTGCGCAATTTCGCGCCCGGAATTGTCACGCTGGTCGCCGTTCGCGAGGATTGATGCCTTGAGCCAGGCTTCGTCCACCGCCTACGCGCTGGAGGTGTGTTATTGCGGGTGGGAGCGCTGGTTTCAGCCGGCCGTCACGAAACCGAGTACGGGTTGATCGTTCGACGATGTGAAACCTGCATGCGGCGACCGAAAGGCGAGGGTTTCGCGCTCGGCGGCGAGCGCTTTTGGAAAGCGGATCGGCTGATTGTGCATTCCTGCTTCATCGTCTGGCACCTGGACAGCCGGATGTAACAAGAGCCGACGATCGCGACAGACGGGCTGGTTCGGACGCGCCTCGGATGGCGGGAGTTCAAGCTACAATTTGGTTGCGCTGGGCGAGGGCTCTGTCGTCTCGCTGGTGAGATCTCGCATGCTGCCGACGAACTCCGTCGCTCCGTATTCCAGTCCGTGCATCGCTAAATCGAAGACGCCTTTAAAATCTTCCGGACGGGCTACGAACAGTTCGATGCTGACCCAGACATCGTCATCGACGGTGAACACCTTCGCGACTTTCGCCTTCGCATTCGCGGCGTCGGCCGCCGCTAAAACCTGAGACCGTTCCTCCTCGCTCTCGATCGCCCAGATGTTGGGAAGCACGACGCTGAAGTATTGAGCGTCCTGCTCGGTCGTGTAGATGAAGTACGTCCGACCTTCCCGTTTGAAGCGGACATCCCCGTCCTCGTCGATTTCCGGCCTATAACCCTCTTCTGTCAAATACTGGCTATAGAGCTTTTGAAACTCCTCCTTGCTGGGCTTCTTGGCATCTTCCGCTTGCGCCGTGGAAAAGACAGCTGTCGCCACGGTGAGAACGAGGTATTTGACTGTTCTTGTGTGCATCATCTTCTCCAAGCCGAGCGCACCATACGACCCCTTCACAGGCGGCGGCGTTGACCGCGTTCACGTAAACGGCTCGAGGTTCAGGTTCGAGAGTGGGTCGCAGGCTCTCGGACCACTGATGCATAGCCTTGGGGGCGCTGAGCGCTCACTTACCACTAACCGCGCCGGAGTCGGAACCCGGAGTGGGACTATGTCCAGCTGGACCATTGTGCGCAGAGGTTCGCGGCCGCGCCGCAAGATCGCCAGGCGAACAGCTGACCGCCACGCGCTTCTGCTCTGCCAGCACGCTTCGAGTCGCGGTCAAGTGAACAATCAAGCCGAGAATGGCCATCGCCCACACGATCACCGGACTCGACGGCAGGTCCGTAACGACCGAGGCGGCGAGGCCGAGCAGGTAGCTGCCGAACGCGAGGGCGTAGCCCAGCACGAGTTGTCGACTAGACGCATGCCGGTACGTCGCGACTGCGGGAACGATCAGGGTCGTGAACACGAGGTAGACGCCCACGAGCTGCACGGACGCCGTGACGACGACTGCAAACAGCACGTAAAAACCGGCCCGACCTACTTGCTCGCGCCATCGGAACCAGACGATGCTGAAGATTGCAGTGAGCACCGCCGTGCGGATGAGTTGGCCGTTGGATACCCAGAGGATCTGACCGGCGAGCAACTCCTTTAGGTTCTCGCCGCCATGCGGATCGTTTGCGAGCAGAAGTATCTGCGCTGTCGAAGCGAGCACGAACAGAATGCCGATGAGCGCTTCCTGCACTTCCGGCCGTTTGCGTTCCGTCCAGGTGAGGAGCAGCGCGCCGGCAAGAGCCGCAGCCCCGGCTGCGGCCTGCGGTCCCCAGCCTTCTACCGGCAGGCCGAAGCTGTTGGCGGCGATGACGCCGAGGCCGGCCACCTGAGCGATCGCCAGATCAATGAACACAATGCCGCGCGAGAGCACTTGTTGGCCGAGCGGCACATGCGATATCGCGACGAGAACGCCTGCGATCAGAGCGGGCCACAGTATGCTGAGATCGGTAGCAAGGAGATTCATTTGGGCACCGCGAGAAGTTTATTGAGCGTGTCGTCCAAGAGGCCGAATAAGTCCTTTGCCTCGGGCGAGCCGCCCACGGAGAACGGCAGAATGACGACGGGTGCCTGAATGCGCTCGGAAAGCCATCTCGCCGCTTTCGGATCGTTGTACGCGTTCAGCAAAATCATGCGCGGCGGCGAGGTGCTGAGCGCGTTTACCAATTGGCTCAGGTGTCCCGCGCTCGGCGGTACGCCGGGCTTCGGCTCGATGGCCGCCAGCTCCTTAAGGCCCAGCCATTGGCAGAGATAGATCTGGTCGCGATGCATGACGACCACTGGAACCTGCTTCAGCGCAGCGGCTTTGCTTTCCCAGCGCTGGATGGCCTGTTCCCATCGAGCATCGAAGTCTTTGCCGCGCTGGGCGTAATACTGCCCCTGCGCTGGATCGAGCGCGATCAGGCGTGCGGTGAGCGCCTTAGCGACGGCTGCGATGTTGTGCGGGTCGAGCTGGATGTGCGGGTTTCCCTGCGGATGAATATCGCCCAGGGAGCGGTCGAGCCGCGTCGGCGCCTCCAGCAGTTTGACTTGCGAGGCGGCCTCGAAGTATCCAGGGCTGCCGGGCTGAATGCGGCGGTTTCCCGATTCCTGCACGAGGATCGGCAGCCATCCGATCTCCAGGTCGGCGCCTGTGGCAATCAGAAGATCGGCTGTGCGAGCGCGGGCCACCAGGCTCGGTTTCGCATCGACGCGGTGAACATCCTGCAGCGCGCTTGTCGCGATGTACACATTGACGCGATCGCCGCCGAGTTCGGTCGCGAGAGCGCCCCAGTCGGCGGTTGTGGCGAGGACCTTGATTGCGGCGTCGGCGGGGAGGGCGGCGCCCAGAATAAGCAGCGCCAGAACGCTGTGAATGAACGGAGACATGCATGCACTCCTAATACTTGTGCGCGCCGTGCGCGCCGATGCCGAAGATATACTGCAGGCGGAAAATGCGATCACGATCGCCTTCGGCCCGTGCGTCATCCCAGTCGTATTGCGCGCGTAGGCGCGAGAACTCGCTTGGATTCCAGTCGAACATGAGCGAGATTCGTTCTGGATTGGAGGAGCGCAAAAGTGGGAAAGCATCCGGCGGGAGCTGGCCCGAACTCACGAGACCGACGTTGGGAGATCCGGAGTCGAGCGCGTCGTAACGCAACCCCACTCGCCAGCGCGGAAGGAATTGAAATACGGTTTGCAGATACCACCCGGACTGCTCGCTGCGATAGGCGTCGCTCAGATTCAAGGCCTCCACGTCGAACGCAAGTTGACCGTCCTCGCGGCGATGCATGTATTCGCCTTGCACCTTGAGTTGCCGTCGCGCGAGGTCGCCGTACGGACTCCATTTCAAAACCGCGTCGACGGCCCAAGTGCGTGACTTGCCGGTGAACGAATCCACAACCAGAGACCCGAATTGGTTGCTGTCCTCGTAGGCGCGATCCGCCGCCCTTACATCCATGTACGAAGCCCCGGCGCGCCAGCTGGTTGAGTCCCCGAGATCGCCTCCGAAATGGACGAAGAACGTTCCACCGTTGGTCGCATTGCGGCGTGTGGCTGGGAACGTTTCGCCATTGCCGCTCTCCGCGCCCAGCTCGATGAAGAGATCAGTAGGCGCGAGCCACTTCACCTGTACGCCGTTCTGCGTGTACTGGCCGCCGAAAAAGACCTGATACGCGAAGGGCTGGTCGATGAAATCCCAGGCGTGTCGGTGCACTTCATTCAAGTAGCCTAGACCTGAGAAGAAACGGCCGGCCTTGGCTGTAAAGCCGCTCGGCAGTGCAAGCGTGCGGACGTACGCTTCTTCGACCTCGATTTCGTCCTCGGCCGACAGCGCGGCGATCATTGTCCCCGTGAAATACGGATCGACGTTCGCGCTGACGGCCAGCTCCGACTCGTCCAGGTTGAAGCTGCGCTCGCCCGGGCCGACCTCGCCGTCGCTCGGAGTAAAGCCGCTGAGTCTCCAGCTTCGTGGGTCTTCTGAAGTATTCACGAAGGTGCCGCCGAGTATCAGCGAGATGGCGGGATTGAACGCCGATGCTGTACTCCTTGATGTGGAGGGCGGGGCTTCTTGCGCCCCTGCGATCTGCGGATCTGACGGGGAATTCTGACCATCCACCAAATTCCGCGGGGGCGATCCGCTATCCGCCTTTCCAGCAGAGGCGGATTCGAGCTCTTCGATGCGCGCCTCGAGCGCGGTCACACGGTCTGCATACTCAATCTTGAGCGTCTCGAACTCCGCGCGAAGCGTCGCAATCTCGTCGGCGGCATTGCCAGGGCTGGGCAGTATGGCCGAGGTCAGCGCCGCTAACGCTGCAACAGGCATGAAACTTCTCATGGAAGCGTCCTAAAGAAAGCCAAGGGTCGCAGCGCCCGAAACGTCGCCGCGGAGGGGGTGCGTCAGAGCGCGCGAGGAGGGGCGCGCGAGCGGAAGGCGAGGGCGGGTAGTCGATCTGGAACGGCGGTGGAGCGTGGCGCTGAGATGCGGCCTGCTTCAGGCGGGGGACCGACTCGCAAGAAATGCGTCCCGCCGACGATAGTCAGCAACGGTGCGGAGGCCAGGCATTGCCCGCAGTTCTGGGCGGCGCTCGGAACGTGCTGTGCGTCCGACTTAAGATCCGTGAGATGCGAGTAGGCGTGCGCCGCCGCGCTGAGTTGTGCGGCGAGCAACGCCAGACACAGCGCATGGATGATTAGACGGCGACAATTTCGCGACAAAGGCTCAACCTCCAGCGCGAGAGTATCGGTCGGCCGGACGCGATCGACAATCCCCTGCCGCCGGCGCCGGCTATGCGCTCATGGGCCGCCCGCGCGAACGATGCCCTTTGGCTCGGGCGCAAACAGTAATAGCGCCGAATCCTGCATTGCCTTTCATCAAACTCGGTCACCGTCCCACGGGCCATCCCGTCCGAGTCCGATGCGGACACTATTGCCTCGATGGCGAGAGCCTGTTCGGTGAGGTGGGTAGCGTGCGTCAAGTGCGCCTAACCGAATGTCGTGAGTTCCATCCCCGTCGTGCGGCGCTCGAACGGTTGCACGCCCAAACTGGCGCTCGATCTGTTTGGCGGATGGAGCAGGAGGAGGCGCCGGTCTGGTGAATCTGCACTATCAGCCACACCGGGCGTTTTGCGTACACCATCTCCGGCAAGTTGATGAGATGGACTTCTCCCGCCTGCGACGGCATCGATGCGTCAAGAGCCTAACCCAAGATGCGCTCAGGTCATGATTGCGACTGTCATGAGCAGCAGCCACATCAACACGCCAACAAGCGCCCCATGGACCAGCCCGAGGGCAGGGTCCATATCCGTGCGGACGCCGACTTCGAATTGATATCGCCGAGTCGATCTCACGAGCGTCCACACTCGTCTCATATCCCACCAGCCGCGGCGCTTCTCTTTGACGTAGCGTCGGAGGCTTAGATGATCAATGAATGAAATGAGCGGGTGCACCGGCAGTTCGCTAGAGCTCAGCCAAAGAACTTAGCCAAAGAAACCTAGCAATGTTCTTCAGACGCGTATCTGGGTTGAGTGTTCCTCCTGCCGTGACGATCTGTTGCGCAGCGCCAAAGAAACGTAAAGCTTTCGCGGACGCAGTATCGTTTCATTGCCTACCCTGCGCGGGGCTGTGGAACGAAACCCAACGTGAGGCGTCGCGTCGGATCGCAATTTGAGCACGGGCATTCTCAGGTCAGGATCTGCCTGATCTCGCAGGCCGAG
>DATAFY010000532.1:0-5776 GCA_036257205.1 Steroidobacter sp.
CGCCCCCGCGTCCTGACTACGGTACCGGTCGCACGACGATAGCGCCACGACCACCCTGCGGGGGCGCTCGACGAAGGGATTGGGATCACAACCTTCGCCGCCGGGTTTCACAATTCCGGTTGGGTGCAGAGTCCGTCGGCCAAGGCGCTCGCGAATCCCGCGTAGTACGCTCGGCTGCAGGCTTATGCATAGTCGGCGCATTCGCAACGGACGGCACATCCTCGTGGGACGGGTAGACGAGCCGACAAATGTGAACGACTCCATTTTCCGGGGGCTGAAGCGCCCGGCAAGGCCGAGCTGGTGTTGGCGCTCTTGCTTCAGGTTTTCGACGGGGCGCGAGCTGCGGGCGCAACCCTGCCTCTGACGAGCGCGCTGTGGATCCCCGAGAACGATTGGTCGTCGCCGCGGCGGATGCAGCCAATCGAACGGATCCAGATCAGGCGGTTGGACACGGTTGGGCCGTGCGGCTGGACTGAAAATGCATCACGGCGCCGCCCGCACGACCGCGTAACGTTCGATGAGTTCTGCGACGCGATCGGGCTGCTCATCCATGACCCAATGACCGCTCTCGGCGATCAATTCGACGATCACATTCTCACACCCATGCTCGCGCAGAGCCTTCGCCACGGTCGTATTCGCCGGCCCGAGCGGCCGGCGAGCACGATCGGCGCACTCAAGCGGGCAGTCTCCGCCGCATTGAACTTTTCGCTGGCAGGATATGCACTGCGATAGAACCCCAGCCCGGCGCGCAACAGCTCGCGCCCTGCGTAAGCCTTGACGTAGTGCTCGACATCGGCATCCGAGATAGCGTTGCGATTGAGCGCCAATCGATCGAAGAAGTCACGGAAGTAGAGAAATTCCCGCCCTTCGATCAGTTGTTCGGGCAGATTCCGTGTCTGGTGAAAGCCGAAGTGCCACAGGACAGGCTCGCCTTTGATCTCGTTCCACGGGTCGAGACCCGGCAGCGGCACGTCCAGAATCAGGGCGCCCCGCGTTTCGCTCGGACAGAGGTTAAGTGGCCGTCGCCGATATGATGTCGCGAGCAGATGCTGCGCGTGCAAACACCTGGACATCAGACGTCCTGCACCACCGCGAGAATGTTGCCTTCCGTGTCCTTGAACCAGGCGGTCTTCGCGCCGCCGGCCGTGACGATGCCTCCCTGACTTCCTGGCATACCGTAGTCCTCGAACTTCACCCCACGCGCCTTCAACTCGGCAACTTCGCGTTCAACATCGTCGACTTGCCAGAAGGCCTGGCTCGCCCGCGAAGTCCCCGCGTTCGGCGTCGGGTACATGAAGCACGCGGTCCCGTTGCCGAACTCATAGACGACGCCGGCAGACATTTCCTGCCTGGGCTTGAAGCCGAGCTTCTGCTCGTAAAAATTACGCGCACGGGCGAGGTCCGTGACCGGAAGGTAGGCATACATCGGATACTTCTGCAGCATTGGAATCTCCTTTCGTGCCGCGCTGCTGCGAGAACGAACTTCAAGTCGTCCCAATCCATCTCCCGATCCTCTGCCGAGATGGTCACGTCATACGGAATTGTATGCCCCTCTGCGCCGGCATTCATTGATGGCGGGATCCACGTATCGGGTAGGTAGCGTGTCAGCTCAAACTGAACGCGCGGAATCATCGATCGGCGCTATTGAGGGCATGATGAGTGGTTGCGGCCTGCACCATCTCGCCGAGCGTCTTGATGCCTCTTTCGATTCGCGGCTGCCATCTGTGTCCGCAGCTCAGTCGCAGGCAGTTGGCGTAGCGGCGGCTCGCGGAGAACACGTCTCCCGGAACGAAGCAGATTCCACGCTCGAGCGCCTCGTCGAACAACTCGCGCGTGTTCACGCGCCTGGGCAGCTCCAGCCACAGCACGAAACCGCCCGCTGGGCGCGTGACGCGTGTTCCTTCGGGAAAGTGCCGCTCCACGCAGCGAATCGTCTGGTCGATGTTGTCCTGGAACGTGCGGCGGATGCGACGCAGGTGGCTGTCATAGCCGCCGGAGCTGAGGAAGTCCGCCAGCGCCGCTTGCGGGAGCGCAGTTCCGCACAGCGTCGTCGCAAGCTTGTGCTCCAGGACCTTCTGCATGTGGCGTCCGGGAACGATCCAGCCGACGCGATAACCGGGCGCGATCGTTTTCGAGAACGAGCTGCAGTACAGCGTATTGCCGCGGCGGTCGCACGCCATGAACGGGCGAGGACGTTCGCCGTCGAAATGGATGTCGCCGTAGATATCGTCCTCGATCAGCGGCACGTCGTGGCGCGCGATCAAATCCAGGATCTCGATCTTCTTCTCCTGCGAAGTCGTGCAGCCGAGCGGGTTATTCAAGCTCGAAGACAGCAGGCATGCCTTGACCGAGCGGGTCTCAAGCGCTCGTGCGAGTGCGGGCACGTCGACACCGCTGCTCGGGTCCATCGGCAGCTCGTACGCTTTCAGCCCGAGCGATTCGAGCGTGTGCAGCAGGCCGAAATAGACCGGCGACTCGATCGCCACCGTATCTGCGGGCTTGCAGAGAGTTCTGAGAGCGAGTGTGAGCGCCTCCGTGCAGCCAAAAGTGATCACAATGTCGTCAGCGGACAGCGCCTGTCCCCATCGCACTGCGCGGCGCGAGATTTCCTGACGTAGCCTCGAGTCTCCCTTCGGCTGCGTGTAGACGTTGTGCTCGTCACCGTGCATTCGCGCGGCACGCGCGAGAAACCGGTTGAGCCGTCCGGCAGCAAGCAACTCGGCATCGGGGATTGCACACCCGAGCGGAACGAGCCGGGGATCGGATGCGTGCTCCAGCAGCTTCACGACGACTGCCGAGATCGCGACCGTGGTCGCTCTGGCAGGAGGTCTCGAGGGCGCTGGCTTGCCCAACTGCACGGCGTCGCGCCTCGCGACATAGTAGCCCGACTGCGGCTTCGCTTCGAGCACGCCACGATCTTCGAGCAGTCGATAAGCCTGCAGCACCGTGGACAGACTCACGTGCTGCTGCCTGCACAGCTGTCGGAGCGACGGTGCGCGCGTGCCGGGGCGCAAGGTCCCGATGGCGACGAGGTGAGTGATGAAGCTCGCCAGCTCTTCGTACTTGTAAGGCGGATCGGCTCTCGTGACCGCTTCGCGGGCGCGCTGCGCCTGATCGGTTCGCATGGTGGACTCGTCTGATCGATTCACACGAATGGATCGCAAGATGGGCGGCGCAGCAGGACGATAACTGTTCTGGGCACAATTGCAATGCTTTGTAACTGTTACGGTTGCAGTGCCCTCCGGTACAAATATCGCGGAGAGTACCGGCGTTCGGCAGATGCAAGGTGCAGGCGATGAACAGCTTTCCCGCGAACGACATTGAGTCGCTGACCCAGGTGACGCCGCGCTACGACCTCGCCGAGAGCGTCGGACCGAATTTGCGGCTGCATGAGCTGCTCGGCGGCGCCGCGGACGCCTTCGCAGATCCGGCGCTGCGCGATCTGGAGCTGGGCTATGGCACGGCGCAAGGCAACGCGCAGCTGCGCGGCCTGGTGGCGCAGGCGTACGGTGTCGATCCGGACGACGTGTTGATCACTGTCGGTGGGATGCACGCGCTGTTTCTGATCGCCTTCGCTTTGTGTGGTCGCGACGCTGAGGCAGTCACGACTTCGCCGTTGTTTCCGCTCGCGCGCAACGTGCTCGAAGCAGTCGAGACGAACGTGCGCGTGCTCAGGCTCACGTTCGATGACCGCTATCAACCCGACGTACGGCGATTGGGTGAGCTTCTTTCGCAACAGACCAGGCTGGTCAGTCTCGCCTCGCCGCAAAATCCGTCCGGCGTGGCCATTCGCGCGCACACGTTGCGCGAGATTCTCGCGCTCATGGCGCGGAAGTGCCCACAAGCGTATCTGCTGATCGACGAAACCTACCGCGATGCGGCGTACGGCGATGATGAGATCGCGTCCAGCGCCGTCAATCTGGGCCCCAGAGTGATCTCGACAGCGTCGCTGTCGAAGTGCCATGGGGCCGCTGGCCTGCGACTCGGGTGGGCAATTACACCTGATACGCAGCTGCGCGAGCAGCTGGTCCGGGGAAAATTCAACACGATCATCTCGTGCTCGCAGGTGGACGAAGCTCTGGCCATCAGAGTCCTGCAGCAGCGCGAACGCATACTGGACAATCGGCGTCGTCACCTCGTCGAAGGTTTGCGCAGAACCGAACTGTGGGCGCAGCAGAACAGTACGCACGTCGACTGGGTGCGCCCCGATGCCGGCGCGCTCTGCTGCGTTCGACTGAAAGAGTCGGGCTTCGACACGGCGCGTGTGGAGCGATTCTACTCGGCACTGGAGGATGCGGGCGTACGCGTTGCGAACGGCGAATGGTTTGGAGAGGAGTCACGCGTCTTCCGGCTCGGATTTGGTCTGTTGCCGATGCACGAGCTCGAGGCGGCGCTGGAACTGCTCTCCCGCGTGCTCGGGCAGACTGCGAGCGGCCAGGATGAGAGCAGACGCGTATCGTAGCCGCGGCAGCAGCGAAGGAGCGAGGCGCCGGTGCTGCGCCCGTTGAATCCCGTCGGACAACCGTACGGTATCCGAGCGAGCGACCCGCCGCGGGCGGCGCTTCAACAGCGCATGCCCAGATTGCGCGCGTCCGCGCGCGCGCCCGACGCTTGCAAAGCAGGCGCATCGTCGCGCGAAAACCGATCGATGGACCGGTTCTCGCTCGCCTGGCGTACACGACAGCAAACGTTACGATGCATCCCCGGCAGTGGCTTTCGTTGAAGCGCCGACGAAGCGCCGACGATGCTCACTCCTTCGCGGTGACCGGGTCTCGCTCTTTCACTATGCGGATGGGCCCGCGCGACTTGGCGTGCTCGTGGATCTCTTCCGTCGTGACGTAACCGTCCACGTCGGTATCCATCTCATTAAAGAACTCGCTTACGATGGGCATTGCCTCGTCCGCCTCTGTTCGAGAGAGCCTGCCATCGGCGTTGCTGTCGGCCGCCGCGAAATCCTCTTGCATGTTGCTAACGACCCGGCCGCCGCGCATGGGCTGGCTTTCGAGGACTTCCTCGATGGAAAGCAATCCGTCCTTGTTCGCGTCGAGCTCGTTGTAATGCGACGCCAGCCAGGGCGCGCCCTGCTGGGCCTCGGCCAGCGAGATAATCTGGTCGCCGTCGGTATCGAGCGCTTGTAGCTCCTTAAGACCCTTCGGTGCTCCGGGCTCGGCGAAGACGCTGATCGCCGCCGTCAAGCCGCACGTCAGCAGTATGTATCTCATAAACTTCTCCTGAGGAAGGTGAACGGAAGGTGAACGACACTCGTGTAGTCGCGGCAAACGCGCCAGACACCCGATTGGGGGGGCTCGAGCGCGCCGCTATACTGAGGATGCAGCTGAGGACCAAAGAGTCGCACCGCCCGGCGCGGCAGGTAGACGAGATATGGATATGCCCGTCGATAAGTGCAGCGCCGAACAACGGGGATTCCTGCCCATCGCTCGCTTGGATGCAAGGGCAAGGAGATTCGATGCTAGAGGACTATTCACGAGCAACGTGGTTCCCTTGTCATCGGCCAAAGATAAAGGCCAAGCTCACTGAGGCATGCTTCGCCTGGAGTCCCGGTTCTATACATGCGTGGCTCGCGCGATCACTGGTCACGCCCCGCGGACTTGGAGGCGCTCCAGCGAGAGCTGGCGACGGCGCCGCATTCGAGGTTCGTGACGATTCCTGATGCAACGCATTTCGTCTTTTTGGATCGTGCGGAGCGTGGCCGCACCCAGATGTTGAGGGAGGTTCGCGAGTTTCTGCCAACCGTGGCGAGGCCGGGCAGCAGACG
>DATAFY010000551.1:0-3246 GCA_036257205.1 Steroidobacter sp.
CGAATTAGTCTCCGTGCTCGGGCGCGGTCCGTCGGGCACAGTCTATCGGGCCGTCGATCGACGCCGCACCCACTTGTCAGAGACTGCTCGTTGCGTGGCGGTGAAAGTGCTGAACATCACGCCTGCGGCGCGCCCTTCAGAGCTGGCAGAGTTCGAGCGAGCCTTTCATCAGGCCCAATCGCTGGCGCACCCGAACATCCTGAGCGTCTTCGATCTGGACTGCGACGAGGGCGCCTATTTCATCGTCATGGAGTTGCTCGCAGGGCGGCTGCTGTCGAGCGTTCTGCAGGACCTGAACGGAAGGCCAATGCGTCGTAAGCATGCGTTCGGGGTCATCGGCGGCATCGGCGCGGCGCTCGCACATGCGCATCGCCGCGAGATCGTGCATGGCGATCTAAAACCCGCAAGCGTCATGCTCACGAACAGCGGGGAAGTTCGTGTGCTCGATTTCGGCTTCGCCCGTCATCGCATTTTGCAGCTGCACACGGCCTCAACTTCGCATGAGGCATCCGCGCCGACGCCCGCCTACGCAAGCGTTGAGCGCGTGAACGGCTCGGAACCCGACCCCAGCGATGACGTGTACAGCATCGCCTGCATCGCTTATGAATTGCTGACGGGAGGACATCCGTTCGGCGGTCGCTCCGCGTGGCTCGCCCGCGCTCGCCGCCGACGCCCTCCCCGAGTTCGCGGTCTGAATCATAAGCAGCAGCAAGCGTTGCAGCGCGCGCTGCTATGGACGCGCGGCGAGCGCAGGATGGACATCGCCGAACTCCTGAGCGCGTTGGGGTGCGCGCAGCGCTTCGGGCCAGACGCGCCGCCTGAGGAGATCTTGGCGCCGCCTGAGCGTCGCTGGCGCTGGGTGCGTGCGGCTGCGTGGATTGTGTTCATCCTTGCCCTGATCGCGGCGGCGAGCGTGTACGTGTGGCCCCGGATCAACACGCTGCAGCAGCAGATTCAGAAGCGCACCGCGGCCACCAGCTTTCCCGCGCGCGGGCAGTCGAGCGTCAGTACGGCCTTGGTTGCAAAGACGACGACCGAGCTGTCTACCGCTCCGGATGCGACGGAAAGGCCGGAGCCGCTGTCCGCATCGCAGGCTGCCGAGGAGTCGGGCGCTCGCAAGAATCATGTCGCACCGGAGCATCGACAGGCGCAGGCTGCGGCTGCCGGGCCGCCTGCCCTCATCGAATTCGACAAGGACACGTACGTAGCGAAGGAACGCGACGGCGTCGCGCGAGTACTCATCAGGCAAACGGGGGCCGCGCGTGGAGCCGTCGGCTTCAGATGGTCTCTTCGAGGAAACTCAGCGCAGCCGGGGCAGGATTTCGCGGCCATTGGACCGGGTTACGAGGAGCTGCCTGCCGGGGCGACCACGAAAGACCTGACCATTCCGCTGGTGTCCGACACGGTTGCGGAGAACACCGAGCTGTTCCTCGTTGAATTGCAGCCGGCTCCGGGCGCCTCGCTCGGCGAGCGCTCGCGCGCCGCCGTGATCGTCATCGACGACGACTGATGCCTGCAGCCGCTCTACGCGAACCGTTTCTTCTTTGTCGCCAAACGCGCCCTCTCCGGCGCTGCTGATGCGTGAGCCGCCGCGTCCCCTGCTGTTGCGGCGCTCTCGCCGGGGCGCTGTGCTCCGCATGCTCGTGTTCTTGGTCCCTTCACCATTCCTCCGTTCGTCCATGGGCGAGCGAGTCATACCCGGATTTCGCGCTGTTCTTCTCAGCGGGGCTAGCTGGGGTGCGCGCCAGAGCGGTTGGAGGCTCAAGCGCCTGTTCGATGAATCGCCAACCGCGCCCCTTACCCGATCTTCACGAGGCGTACACTGTTGCTTTCGGAATGTGGGGCTGAAGCATGAACGTGAGATTTTCGGAGGGCGCCCTGCGCTGCCGCGTCACACGCGCTGAGCTTGAGCGGTTGCTGGCGGGTCGATCAATTGCACTCGAAATCGCGCTGCCGCGCGATCATATCTTTCGGGTGAGCATCCGCCCGACGACGCTCGGCGGCTGGCAACTGGAGAGCGATCCGACGGGGGTGTGGCTCACGATCGCGCGCAGCGACCTTGAATCGCTCTCGGCGGCGCTTCCCAGCAAAGAAGGGCTCGAGCACTGGTTCGATACCGCGAGCGGCGGAAAACTGAGTGTGAGCTTCGAGGTGGATCTGAAGGATAGGAATAGGCGATAAGCAGATCGCGAGCTGCGCTATCTACTGTTCGATCCCGTTTCTCTGGCTACGGCGCGATGCCCGATGTCGCGCCGGAAGCGGACGCCGGGCCAGTGAATCTGTTCGCACAAGGCATAGGCTGCGCGTTGCGCTTCACTGACGCTCTCGCCCAGGCCGACCGCACACAAGATCCGTCCGCCGTGGGTGACGACTTGATCGCCGGCCAGCTTAGTCCCGGCGTGGAACACCTTTCCCGGCAGGCGTGCGGCGGCATCGAGTCCGCGGATGACGTCGCCCTTTGCGCTCGCATCCGGGTAGCCGCTTGCGGCAAGCACAACTCCGACAGACGCGCGCGGGTCCCACGTCGCGTGGACTTGATCCAGGCGTCCGTCGATCGCCGCCTCGCACAGCTCGATCAGATCAGCGGTGAGCCGCATCATGATCGGCTGCGTCTCCGGATCGCCGAAGCGGCAATTGAACTCGAGGACCTTGGGCGTTCCGTCTGGTGCGATCATCAGTCCGGCGTAGAGAAACCCCGTGTACGGCGTACCGTCGGCGATGAGGCCGCGCGCCGTAGGCTCCATCACCTCACGCATGATCCGTCGATGAATCGCATCGCTCACGACGGGTGCTGGCGAGTAGGCGCCCATACCGCCCGTGTTCGGCCCGCGGTCGCCGTCGTCGAGACGCTTGTGATCCTGCGAAGTCGCGAGCGGCAGGATGTGCGCGCCGCTGACCATCGCGATGAAGCTTGCCTCTTCGCCCTCCAGAAACTCTTCGATGACAACCTTCTCGCCAGCGGCGCCGAACTGTCCCTCGAACATCGCATGCGCGCTTGCGATGGCTTCATCCGCGCTCGCACAGATGACCACTCCCTTGCCAGCCGCAAGGCCGTCGGCCTTGACGACGAGCGGCGTGCGTTGTGATCGCACCCATGCGGGGTCGAAATCGGCTTTCGTGAACGTTGCATACGCCGCCGTAGGAATCGCGTGGCGCTGCAAAAAGGCTTTCGTATACGCCTTTGACCCTTCGAGACGCGCCGCAAGCTTGCGCGGCCCGAAACAGCGCAGCCCGGCCGCTTCGAAC
>DATAFY010000560.1:0-2570 GCA_036257205.1 Steroidobacter sp.
GGCCCCCGATGTCGATGCCGCTCGTATCAAGCGCGACGTGCCGTTTCGCGACCAGTTCGACTTCGACTCCATGGACGGCTGAATTTCGCCATAGGCCTGCACAAGGCGTTCGACATCGACGTGCCGGACGCCGACTATCGCCGCCTTGCGAGTCTTGCGAGCTCGGCGGCCTACGTCTGCGAGGCGCTCGCGCCAAAGTCGTAGGCGAGTCGGTGTCTGCGCGATTCAGGCCGCGGAAACTCGTGCTCCTCGCTGCGCGCCAGCGGCGCGCCGAGCGCGTCTGACGCAACGCCGCCACAGCCTGTTCCGCACGCGACTGCTGCAAGTAGCCCATGAACGCGTTCAGCAGCACGACCGCGATGATCGCGATCGCCATCGGATGCGAGCGCCGCGAGCACCTCTTCCGCGTGCAATCGATACTCCGGCTCCCGATCGCTGTCCGGTGGCGCTTTAGTCATGCGCTCTCTTAGCCAGCAGTCGAGTCCTGGTTGGCGGAACCGGGTCGCGGCTGGATCCCTAGCCGCGTCGGCCGCATGTAGATCACTTAGTAGACAAGCGCGACGAGTATGCTCCCGCCGACGATGTTGCCGGCGATCACCGGCGCGATGTTGCGGGCGAAATCCGCCCAGCCGAGCGGCGCACCGAGCAGCATCGCGAGCGGGAAGAAGTACATGCTCGCGATCGAGTGTTCGAAACCCGCTGCCACGAAGGCGGTGATTGGAAAAACAATCGCGACCGCCTTGTCCGTGACGCTCCTCCCCGCGAGCGCCATCCACACCGCCATGCAAACGAGCACGTTGCACAGCACTCCGCGGAAAAACGCCTCGACGGGCGAGAGACCCGCCTTCGTGACGGCAATCTTGATCGCCGTTTGGCCGATCGCGCCGTTGTTCAGATCGGCGTGGCCGGATAGCCAGACCAGAACTGCGAGCGCTGCCGCGCCGACGAAGTTGGTCGCGCACACGACTATCCAGTTGCGGAGCACTTCGCGCGTACTCACGCAACCGGTCGCCCACGCCATCGCCAGCATGTTGTTACCGGTGAAGAGCTCGGCGCCCGCCACGGTTACGAGGATGAGCCCGAGTGAAAACGACAGGCCGCCAAGCAAGCGGATAGCGGCGAAGCCGAGCCCGGCGTCGCTCGCAACCAGTGTGAACATCAGCGCACCGAGGCCGACAAATGCTCCGGCAAGAACGCCGAGCAGGGATACGGTGAGCAGCGGCAGGTGCGCCTTGACGATGCAGTAATCGTTGACCCGTTCGGCGATCTGCCTGGGAGAATAGGCGTCGAGCCCATAGATGTCAGACAAGGTCGCGCTCCTCGGCCTCCTGGCGGCCTTTCGGTCGCCAGTCATCCTGGAACCGGTAAATAAACAGCGTGCTCACGAATTGCCGTTCCTGAGGCGACGCATCGCACGTGCTCCCTCGCGATTGACGAGCAGCAAACGCGCCGCCCGCTGAAGAGACGCCATCGAGAGTGCGGCTACTTGAGCATGCACGCGCGCGCGCCTCAATAAGGGAAGCAGGCTCGGAATTATGCGGTCCCTGCAGCTGCGGCGCAGGAGCTGGAAGACTCACGGAGAGCATGCATAGGCGCCTGCTCCGTTGGCTCGGCAGCGGCGGCTTGCGTCGCTCAGATCACAGCGAGGAACGAACGAATCGCCTTCAGGGCGGCAGTTTCATCAAGCATCGGAGCGTGTCCGCGGTTCGGTACTTCGACGACCTGAAGGTCAGGCTTGCGGGCGCGCATCGCGCTGACGCAGTCCGGCGAGAGGATGTCGGAAAGGGCGCCGCGTACAACCAGGGTTGGGACGGAATGCAGCGCTGCAAACGCGGGCCAGAGGTCGGGCGGTACGGCGGCTTCCTGCGTCGTATTGATGGGTTGCGCGATGGCGGGATCGTAGGCGGGATACGGCTTGCCATTGGCGTCTTCGCGGAAAGTGCGACGCGCAAACGCCATCCAGTCTGCATCGGTGTAGTCCGGGAAGGCGACCCCGTTTATCTGGCGGCAAAGGTCCGCAGCCTCCGCCCAGGAGGCAGGCGCCTTCGTCTTGCCGACATAGCTCTTGATGCGCGCGAGACCTCGCGGGTCGACCTCGGGTCCGACGTCATTGAGCACTGCGGCGCGCAGACAGCCGGGACGCAGGGCCGCCATCATCATCGCCATCAGACCGCCCATCGACGTCCCGATCGCGATGACTTGCTGAAGACCGAGGTGCGCGAGCAGCGTGAACATATCCTGGACATAGGTTCCAGGGTGGTATCTGACTGGATTGGGATCGTATTGAGAGCGCCCGCGACCGCGCTGATCCACTGCGATGAGCCGGAAGTCATCATTCAAGGCCGCGCACAACTCGCCGAAATCGGTCGAATTCCGCGTCAGCCCGTGCATGCACAACACCGTGGCCCGCGGCGCGGGATGTGGATAATCGCGCGCATAGAGCCGCAGTCCGTCGTTGCTCTGATACCAGACGTCTCGATGCTCAGTCATAGATGCGCCCCGCGAACCGCTCGCGCAGTTCACGCTTCAGGAGCTTGCCGTTGGGATTGCGCGGCAGCTCTGCAACGGCG
>DATAFY010000563.1:0-7831 GCA_036257205.1 Steroidobacter sp.
GTTCAAGCTCTATGGCGTGCTCGGCCTCACCGCGGGTTTTGCGCTGCTGCAGGGCGTATGGCTCGCGTCGAAAACGCCGGCGCAGTCCGGGAGGCCGTCCGATGCCGGCTGAGGCGCCCCACGCCGCACGCATCGCGGCGATCCGCTCGCGGCTGCAGGCCGCGCTGCGCGCAGAGTCGGTCGAGGTGATCGACGACAGCCATTTGCACGTCGGGCATCCCGGCGCGCGCGAGGGGAAGGGCCATTTCCGCGTTCGCGTCGTGTCCGAAGATTTCAGCGGCCTGCGAGCCGTGCAACGGCACCAGCTCGTTTATCGCTCGCTGGGCGCGCTGATGCAGACGGACATTCATGCGCTCGGCGTCACGGCGCTGACGCCGGACGAAGCAAAGTAAGCCGCGCTAGCGGCTCCCAAGTACGACAGCCCTCGTCACCATTGAGGTTCTCATGAATTCGCATCGATGCTCCATCTTCGCGCTGTTCGCCCCGGTGCTGCTGCTCGCGGCCTGCGGCAAGGCCAGCGCCCCCGACGCCGCTGAGCCGGCCGAGCGCATCGCGACGGTGAACGGCAAGGCCATCAGCAAGTCGGAGTTCGATCTATACGTCGAGAACATCAGCCGGCAGTCCGGGCGCGAAGTGCCTGCGGAGCAGAAGTCGCAGCTGCTCGATCAGTTCATTAGCATGCAGCTGGCGGCGCAGGAAGCGGAGAAATCCGGCATCGCGAAAGAGCAGAAGGTTCAGGACCAACTCTCGCTCGCGCGCATGAACGTCATCGTCGATGCAGCTCTGCAGAAATATTTGGACACGCATCCCGTCAGCGACGAGGAGCTCAAGCCGGAGTACGACGCGCAAGTCGCGGCGATGCCGCGCGAATATCACGCTCGGCACATTCTCGTGGAAAATAAGGCGGCGGCAGATGCGATCACAAAGGAGCTGAAAGCCGGCGCCGACTTTGGAAAGCTCGCTGAACAGAAATCAAAGGATTCCTCCAGCAAGAACGGCGGCGATCTGGGCTGGTTCACCCTCGAGTCCATGGTGAAGCCGTTCGCCGACGCAGTGGCTGCGCTGCAGTCCGGCCAGCTCACCGATCAGCCTGTGCAGAGCCAGTTCGGCTGGCATGTCATCAAGCTCGAAGGGACCCGCGCGTCGGCGCCCCCGCCCTTCGAAGAAGTGAAGGATCGGGTAAAGGCTTTGGTCCAGCGTAAAAAACTGCAGGCCTACCTTGAGGACCTGCGCAAGAACGCCAAAGTGGAGAAGAAGACTAGCTAGCGGATGACCGATCGGCGCAGGGGCGCGGCGCACCCCCTGCCCTGTCCCGCTATTCGCCGAGCAAGCGCAGGAAGGCTGCTTCGTCCAGGATCGGAACGTTCAGCTCCTGCGCTTTCTTGAGTTTCGAGCCTGCGTCCGATCCGACGAGGAGGTAGGAGGTCTTCTTCGAGACGCTGCTTGAGACTTTACCGCCCAGGGCCGTGATGCGATCGCTGGCCTCATCGCGGCTCATGCTCTCCAGCGTCCCCGTGATCACGAATGTCTTGCCGGACAGCGGACCTTCGCCGTTGGATCTTCGCTGGCGCACGGGCCAGTGAACCCCGCTCGCGCGCAGCTCCTCGATGACCTTGCGGTTGTGCGCCTGGCGGAAGAACGTGTGGACATGAGCAGCCGCCACCGGCCCGATATCGGGAACTTCCTGGATCTGCTCCTCGCTCGCGTGCTGCAAGATTTCGAGATCGCCGAAGTGCTGCGCCAGCGCCGCAGCGGTCGCCTCGCCGATGTCGCGGATCCCGAGTGCGTACAGAAAGCGCTCGAGGGTCGTGGACTCGCTGCTTTCGATGGCATTGATGAGCTTGCGAGCGGACTTCTCGCCCATCCGTTCGAGATTCGCCAGCTGCTCGAGGCGAAGCTGATACAGATCCGCAGGACTGCGCACCATGCCGTTGTCCACGAGCTGATCGATGATCTTGGTTCCCAATCCATCGATGTCCATGGCTCGACGGCCCGCAAAATGTCGCAAGGACTCCTTGCGCTGCGCCGCGCAGAACAGCCCGCCGGTGCAGCGCGCGATCGCTTCCCCCTCTTCGCGCTCGACGTCCGAACCGCACACGGGGCATTTGGGCGGCAGTTCGACGATGCGCGCGGAATGCGCTCGGCGCTCCTTGATCACCTTGACCACTTCCGGAATCACGTCCCCCGCGCGGCGGACAACGACCGTATCGCCGATGCGCACATCCTTGCGGCGCACTTCGTCCATGTTGTGCAGCGTCGCATTGCTGACGGTGACTCCGCCCACGAAGACGGGCTCGAGGCGCGCGACGGGCGTTAGCGCGCCGGTGCGGCCGACCTGAAATTCGACGCCGCGCACGATCGTGTTCTCTTCGTGCGCCGGGAACTTGTGCGCAATCGCCCAGCGAGGCGCGCGCGCCACGAAGCCGAGCTCGCGCTGTTGAGAATATAGATTCAGCTTGTAGACGACCCCATCGATCTCGTAGGGCAGGGTCGCGCGGCGTTCGCCCACCCGGCGATAGTATTCAAGGCAACCCTGCACGCCCCGCACTGCGCGCGTGAGCGGCGATACTTTGAGCCCCCATTCGCGCAACTGCTGCAGGGTTTCGGTGTGCCGAGAGGGGCGCGTCCAGCCGTCAGTTTCACCCAGGCCGTAGAAAAACACATCCAGCGGCCGGCTGGATGCAAGCCGCGGGTCGAGCTGGCGAATGCTGCCCGCCGCCGCATTGCGCGGATTTACGAACACCTTTTCGCCGCGTTCGAGCGCGCGCTGATTCATCGCCTTGAAGCCTGCGGTCGGCATGAAGACTTCGCCGCGCACTTCCAGCACCGCCGGCGCCGTGCCGCGCAGCTCCATGGGTACGCACTTGATCGTGCGGACGTTGTGAGTGACGTCCTCCCCGCGCAGACCATCGCCGCGCGTAGCCGCCTGGACGAGGCGGCCCGCTTCGTACCGAAAGCTGACCGCCAGCCCGTCCAGCTTGGGTTCCGCGGCGTACTCCAACTCATCGACGCCTTCCAGACGTTCGCGCGCGCGGCGATCGAAGTTGATCAGATCCTCATCGCTGAACGCGTTGTCCAGTGAGAGCATCGGCTTTCTGTGGACGACTTCATCGAGCTCGCTGACGGGGGCGCCGCCCACGCGCTGCGTCGGGGAGTCTGGAGTGATGAGATCGGGGTACTGCTCTTCGAGGGCCTTTAACTCATGCAGCAGGCGATCGTACTCGGCGTCCGATGTCTCGGGATCATCGAGCACGTAATATCGGTAGTTGTGGTGCTCGATCAGCGCGCGCAGTTCGCGCACGCGGGCCGCTGCGCTCGTGGTTGTCAACCGAGACTCTCCTTCACACGCCCTCCCGCAAGATCGTCTTGAAGCGGCAGGAAGCGATCAGACGCCGGAAGACGCGCCGCTGCGAGGACCCGCCCCAGGCGGTCGTTCGAACTCCCTGACCTCCTGGCGTAATCGTTCGATGCGATGCACCGTCAGGGGTACGCCGCGATCATCCTGCACTGCGCCGCCAAGCGCCTGCTGGAGTTTGCGCGCGCACGCGACGAGCTCGTTCAACGCGTGCATGCCGGGCGCCGGCCCGGGCAACAGCGCAAAGAGCGTTATTCCTGGAAATTGCATTGTGGGCATCTTCTCGGGATCGAACGCGCCGGGCTCCACCATGCTGGCGATGCTGAAGAGGATCCCTGCGCCGTCCTCGTGCAGGCGATGAAAGATCTGGTACTTGCCATGATGCAGCGACTCCGCCTGGAACGCTTCCAGCAGTACGCCGCCATTGAACGCTTCGGCCGCTGCCGCCAAACGCAGCGCTAGGATCTTGCGTCTCTCCGGGCGGCGAGCTTGCGGCGCCTCGCTTGAACTCAGGGTGGGCGCGGGCGCCGCGGGTTGGGCGCGCAGCGGCGGTTCTTTCGTCGGCGCATCGTCCGCGACCGTAGGCTCCATCCGTCCCGGCCTCGCCTCCCGAGCGGCGCCGCCCCGGCGCGCTGAACCGCCCGAGGGCTCCGGAAAATCAATGGAACGCAGACTATTCGGGACCTGCGCCTCATCCGGGACGCTCGGCGCATCCGGCTCGTGCGTCGGCTCCTCATGAGCGTACGCGGTCGGATCAAGCGTTGCGTCCGCTGCGGGCGAACCGGAAAAAGAAGGCCGTCTACGGATTGGCGCATCCTCGGATGCGCCTGTGCGGGCGCCGCGGCGGCCTGTCAGATAGATCAGCGCCAACAGGATGATGCCGAACCCGATCAGTATCCAGCGCAGGTCGTTCATATCGTCCGGCTGAAGAGTGTCCAGTGGAGGTCGCAGATGGAAATCGGCGGCAGAGCGGCTCTGCCGCCTGCCCCCGCGCCCCAGCCGGCAGCTCGCTGCGGCAACATGGCTACATCGCCGCCATTCGCACGGCTTCTTCGACGTCTACGGCCACCAGTCGCGAGACGCCCGGCTCATTCATGGTCACGCCCACGAGCTGCGAAGCAAGCTCCATCGTGGTCTTGTTGTGGGTGATGAAAATGAACTGCACGCGGCTCGACATCTCACGGACCGTTTCGCAGAAGCGGCCGACGTTGTTGTCGTCGAGCGGCGCATCCACTTCATCCAGCAGACAGAAGGGCGCGGGGTTGAGCTCGAATATCGAGAACACAAGCGCCACCGCAGTGAGCGCCTTCTCCCCGCCTGAGAGCTGATTGATCGTGCTGTTCCGCTTGCCCGGCGGGCGCGCCATGATCGATACGCCTGCATTCAGGATGTCCTCGCCCGCAAGTTCGATGTAGGCGTGGCCGCCCCCGAAGAGCCGCGGGAAGCGCTCCTTCAGGCCGGCGTTGACGCGATCGAACGTGTCCTGGAAGCGCGCTCGGGTTTCCCTGTCGATTTTGCGAATCGCTTCTTCGAGCGTCTCGAGCGCTTCTGTCAGGTCCTTGAACTGACGGTCGAGATATTCCTTGCGTTCGGACTGCTCTTTGAATTCCTCGATCGCCGCGAGGTTTACCTGACCCAGCCGTTCGATTTTGTTCGACAGATCCGCGAGATTCTGCTCCCACAGGGCGGGATCGGCGTCGGCGGGCAGCTCCTGACTGACCGCGGCCAAATCGAATTGAGTCGCCTTGAACTGCTCCAGCAGGGTTTCGCGACGCACTTTCAGTTCCTGCGCCGCCATACGCACTTCCTCCAGAGCGGTGCGAGCCTCCTCCACGGTCGTTTCTGCCTCGACCCGCCGTTGGTCGAGGCTGCGCATGCGCGATTCCGCGCCTTCCAGCGCCTCACGCGCCGCGGTCAGCTCACGCTCCACATGGACGCGCTGCTCAAGGGCGGTTTCGAGCGTAGCGGACAAGACCTCCAGCGGCGCCTCGCCATCCGCCAACTGCCTGGTCAGCTCGTCCCTACGCTGCTGCATCTGCCCGAGTTGATGGCGCAACCGCTCCAAACCCGCCGTGATCGATGTGAGCGCCGACCGCTTGGACTCCGCTTTGATGGCCGCTTCCTGCGCCCCGTCCCGGTCGAGCTGCGCCTGGGAGCGTTTGTGGCCGAGGCTCTGACGCAGCTCGTCTCGCTCCTGCTCGAGCTCGCGGCGAGCGGCTTCGAATGCAGTCATAGCGTCCATCCCCTCCTGCAATCGAGCACGCGCCTCGGCCAAGGCGGTCGCACGGTTTTCGTGATCGTGCTCCAGCTCCGCGCTCTCCCCCTGGATGCGCCGCGCGCGTTCCGCCGTCTGCTCGGCCTTGGCGCGCGCGGAGGTGATCTGCGCGTTGAGATCGCTGTGCGCGCGGTGGAGCCGATTCACCTCGCCCTGCAGGGCGTCGCGGCGCTGTTCGTGCTCCGCGAGCTGCGCACGCGCATCCGCCAGCTCTGCTTGTATGGAGTCGCGCCGCTGCTCGGCGGCGGCGACCGTCTCGCGCAGTGCGCGCATTTCCTGCTCGCGGCCGAGCACGCCCGCGTGGACGTCCTTATCCCGACTGACGCGCAGCCAGTCCCGCCCTATCCACACGCCGTCGGGCGTGATCACCGATTCGCCGCTCAGCAGCGCGCGTCGTTTCTCCAGGGCCTCGGCGAGCGTGTCCACGGCGATGATGCCGGTAAGCAACGACGAAATGGCCGCAGGTCCGCTGACCCGCGCGAGCAGCCGGTCGGCTTGCGCCGACGGCGTACTGTCGCCGCCGGCGGAGAAGAAAGACACCGCGCCCATCTGGAGCGAATCGAGGCGGCTCGCAATCGAGTCGATCGCATCAACCGACACCGCCTCGAGATAGGACCCGAGCACGGTCTCCACGGCCCGCTCCCAACCCGGCTCGACCTGCAGTTCCTGAGCAAGGCGTGGGCGCTCCGCAAGCGTATTCGCCGCAAGCCACTCCGTGACCTTGCCCTGCGCCAGTCCTAGCGCGGCCTGCTGCAGCGCTTGCAGCGACATGAGACGGCCTTGCGCCTCCTGAAGTTCTTTGCGGCTGCGGTCCCCCGCACTCACGAGCTCTCGTTCGCGTTCGCGCAACCGCTGCAACTGCTCGACCGCCTCGCGCAGCTGCTGAGCGGCGCTCTCGCCTTGCCCGGCCGCTTCGTCGCAATCGCTTTGCAACGCCGCGATGCGCTCTTCCAGGTCCGCCGCGCTCAGCGCGCCGAGTTCGGCGGCCAGGCGCTCGCGTTGGGCGGCGATGCGCGCCAGCTGATGCTCCAACTGCTCGATGCGAGCGCGTTCCACTTGCGTCTTCTCGCTCGCGGCGCGTGAGTCGCGATTGAATTCCTCCCAGCGCTCCTGCCATTCCTGCATCGCTTGTTCGGCCCGCGACAGGGCCTCGGCGGATGCGCGCTCTCGTTCGCGAGCCGCCTCGAGCCCTGGCTCGAGTTGCTCCAGCTCGCTTCGCAACTGCTCGATCTGCGCCTCATCGCGGGTCAGATGCAGGGCGGCCTCTGCGGCGCTCTGCTGCACTTGTTCGAGATCCTGCTTCTGACGGCGCCGCAGCTCGCGCCCGTGCTGAATTGACTGCTCCGCGCGGGAGATCTCTGCGCCGATTTGATAGTAGCGGCCTTGCACAGCGTTCAGGCTTTCGGATTTCTCGGTGAAATCCTCGCGCGCAGACTCGATCGCCGCTTCAATGGAGCGCAACTCCGCAATCAGCGCTTGCATCGCGGTATCGCGTTCCCGCAGCACGCCTTCCTTGGTTTGCGAGTCCTGCTCGATCAGACGCAGACGCAGCGCGAGCAGCTCCGCCATCGCTTTGCGCTCCTCCTGCTTGAGGCTCTGATAGCGGCGCGCCGTTGCAGCCTGCCGTTGCAGATGGCGCAACTGCTTCTCGACCTCTTCGCGCACGTCATTGAGGCGCTCCAAATTCTCCCTGGTGTGCGAGATGCGGTTTTCGGTCTCCCGGCGGCGCTCCTTGTATTTCGAAATGCCCGCCGCCTCCTCGATGAAGCCGCGCAGCTCCTCAGGGCGGGCCTCAATGACCCGTGAGATCATGCCTTGTTCGATGATCGCGTAGCTGCGCGATCCCAGGCCCGTGCCCAGAAACAATTGGGTGATGTCCTTGCGGCGACAACGGATCCCATTCAGGAAATAGGCCGACTGACCATCGCGCGACACGACGCGCTTGAGGGACACTTCCGAGTAGCCTGCGTACTGCCCCCCGAGCTGGCCGTCGGAGTTGTCGAATACCAGTTCGACCGAAGCAGACCCGACCGGCTTGCGGGAGCTCGAACCGTTGAAGACCACGTCCGCCATGGAGTCCCCGCGCAGATGTTTTGCGGAGATTTCCCCCATGACCCACCGCACCGCATCGATGATGTTGGATTTGCCGCAGCCGTTGGGGCCGACGACGCCGATGAGGTTGCTCGGGAAGTTGACCGCCG
>DATAFY010000586.1:0-6244 GCA_036257205.1 Steroidobacter sp.
ACAGCCTTCGAGGAAAAATTCGGTGTGCCGGTGCTCACGACCTATGGGGCCACGGAATTCATGGGCGTCGCGACGAGCTGGACTCTGGATGATCATCGCAAGTATGCACAGACGAAGCGTGGGAGCGTCGGCCGTGCAGCCGCGGGTGTGCGCTTGAGGATTGTCGACCCCGTGACGTTCGAGGAGGCGCCCCCTAACGTGCAAGGCATCCTCGAAGCGAAGCTCAACCGCATCGATGGCGGTCAGCAATGGATCCGTACGACCGATCTTGCCCGGCTGGACGATGACGGCTTTCTCTACATCGTCGGCCGCGCGGACGATGCGATCATCCGCGGCGGGTTCAAGATCATGGCGGGCAAGGTCGCTGATGTATTGCGCCACTATCCGGGCATCTACGATGTCATCGTCGTAGGCAGGCCTGATGAGCGTCTGGGCGAAGTCCCGGTGGCAGTGGCGGAGCCGTATCCGAGTGCGTCGCGGCCTGACGTGGATGCGATGAAGGCCTACGCGAAGGAAAGGCTGACTCCCTACGAAGTACCAGCGCGAATTCACATCGTTGATCGCCTGCCGCGCACTGTGTCGGACAAGATCAGCCGGCCGGACGTGAAACGACTGCTGGATGAGCTTGGCAGCTGACGTGCTCGTTGACCTAACCTGACTTGCGCAGTTAGCGATCGATTTTGAGTTTTTTCGCTGAGGGCTGATCAGCGGATCAGCTACTTGCGTGCGCTCGAGGGCTGATTTGCGCGTGTAGTGCCGACCTTGGGTGTTTTCTTTTGCAGCGCTGTCGGTTGTGATACGGCGCATGTACTTGCGCTACACGACCCGCAAGAAGGACGGCAAGGTTCATCGCTACTGGCGTTTGGTGCGCAGCGTTCGCGTTGGTCGACGCGTGATTCAACAGACGGTGGCGCACCTGGGTGAGCTTGATGAGCACGGACGGCTCCAGGCGCGGGCCTTGGCACGCAGTCTCATCGGCGCGCCTGAGCAGGCGCGTTTGTTTGACGATGGCAGCGAGCACCTGACGGCGCAGGTGCGTCTGAAGAGCATTCGCATCGAGCGCTCCCGGCAGTTCGGCGATGTGTATCTGGCGCTCGCGTTGTGGCGTGGGACGGGCCTGGCGCAGTTGTGCGAGCAGCTGCTGCCTGCGGGCAAGGAGCGCGTGCCGTGGGAGAAGATGGCCGCGGTGTTGGTGACGGCGCGGCTGTGCGAGCCCGCCAGCGAGTTGCACATCGCGGAGGATTGGTATCGACGCACGGCGCTGTGCGATCTGCTGCAGCTGGAGGACGCCCAGGTCAACAAGGATCGATTGTATCGGGCGCTCGATGAACTGCTCCTGCACAAAGCGGCGCTGGAAGCGCATTTATCGCGGCGCTGCGGGGAACTGTTCGCGCTCGACAACGAGGTGCTGCTCTACGATGTGACCAGCACGTACTTCGAAGGCCAGGCGTTGGCCAACCCGCTCGCGCAACGCGGCTACTCGCGCGATCATCGCCCCGATTGCAAGCAGGTGTGCATCGCGCTGGTGGTGAGCTTCGATGGCTTTCCACTCGGCTACGAAGTGTTCCCCGGCAACACCAGTGATGTGCGCACGTTGCCAAGGATCGTGACCACCATGGAGAGCCGTCACGGTGCGGTGGGACGCGTGTGGATCGCCGATCGCGGCATGGCGAGCACCGCGAACTTGGCCTGGCTGCGCGATAGCCAGCGTCGCTACATCATCGGGGCGCCGAAGTCGCAGCTCAAGAAGTTCGCCAGCGCGCTCGCCGCGGCGGCGGGCTGGCGCACGCTGCGCGAAGGCATTGAGGTCAAGCTCACGCGCTGTCCCGACACCGACGATACGATCATCCTGTGCCGCTCCGCCGAACGGCGCAGCAAAGAGCAGGCGATGCATGCGAAGTTCAGCCAGCGCATCGACGCCGCGCTGACACGTCTTGCCGGCCGCATCACGCAGGCGAAGCGACGCCTGGATGCGACCCAGGTCAACCGGCAGATCGGCCGGATCCTGCAAGCCAACCAGCGCGCCGCGGCGCGTTTCAACGTCCGGCTCATTGAAGACCAGAGCGCCGCCGGCTTTCATCTGCACGTCGAACACAACGCCGCCTTCGATGACTGGGCCGCGCTGTCCGAAGGCGCTTATGTGCTGCGCTCGAACATCACCGATTGGAGCGATGAGCAACTCTGGAAGGCCTACATCCAGCTCGCTCAGGCCGAAGCTGCCTTTCGCATTCAGAAAGATCAACTGAGCGTGCGTCCGATCTGGCATCAGCGCGCCGATCGCGTACAGGCGCACATCCTGGTGTGCTTTCTCGCCTTCGTGCTGTGGAAGTCTCTGGAGCTGTGGCAGCAACGTGCCGGGCTGGGCAACTCGCCGCGCACCGTGCTCGAAGAGCTCGCGCGCATTCAATCGCACGACGTGATTCTGCCCACCACGACGCACGGCGAAGTTCGCCTGCGCTGTATCACCCAACCCGACGCCGCCCAAGCGGCGCTGCTTGAGCGCCTCGGCATCACCTTGCCCAAACGCATGCGACTGAACGAGCTCGACCTGCCCGCCGTCGCCGTCAGCGCCTGAGTGGCGCTGCGCTTCCTCGCCAAAAATGTAGTGCCGACTTTCTTCCCAAGTCGTTGATCGTATTAACTCACTGCGTCGATTCTGCGCAAGTTGGGCTAAATCAGGAACGTCATGTTGCCGATGTAGCCGTCGTTGTTGACGAGATAAACAGTCTTGCTGACGATCCTGAATCCATCACCGTAAGGTCGGAGCCGATGGACGACGCGTGCGGCAAGCGTCTCGATGATCTGGCGGCGAAACGCCGTGATGTTGCAGACGGATCTCACCTCTACCAACCCGTCCGGCAGCTCGATGGTGCGGATATTGGCAACCACCCTCGACAAGCGGGTTTGGGGGTTCTGTGAGTGGGCGTAGCCGCTCGAGAGGCGACGGACGCGGTCTTCCAGGCCCGATCGAGTTTCATAGATGAGTGCGACGTGAGTCTGCGGATCGGCGTCGTCATCGTTGCAGGGGATCCAGTAGACGGCGTCCTCGGCCCAGAGTGCGAGCCAATCGGAGTATACGTGGCGGTCGGCGAGGTCGGCCTCTTGATACAGGAATGCCTGGACGCGCTCCAGAAGTGCGCTCATGCGGCATCTTCCTCGCTGGTCATCAGTTCCCTCCATCGCCCCCAGACGGCCCGGTTGGACAACTCGTCGGTGATCTGTCCGGAAATCGAGCCGTCCTCATGGCGCGTTTCAAGATGGATCCCGCGGGCGATCAGTGACCATGGGTCCAGCGCGGCAGACAGGCCGATCTGGTTGCGCTCGAATATCTCGATGTCATCGGACTGTCCGAAGCCCGCCGGGCCGTAGAACACTTCGTGCGTGCGCAGCCGACGGGTGTTTATCTCCTGCGGCACGCCCTTGAGCATGATCGGAAACAGTTGCACCCACGTCTGGTTCACGGACATCGGCTGCATCAGCCGGTAGTGCGCGCCTACGTAGACGAAGTTTGGAAAGATGTACAAGTGCGAACCGCTCTTGGTCAGTAGATGGTCGGCCCGCGCCTCGCCATGGCGCTCGATCAGAGCATTCCGGTAGGTGTTGAACGCTGTTTCCGTCGGCCGGTTGCCGGGGAAGTTGCGTGTACCCTTGGCAATGATCGAGCTGGAATCCCAGGCGCAGTGACCATGTCCCAGATCGCGGATCCGCGCCGGCGACGAACTGGTCGTCAGCGCTGCCGGGTCGAAGCCCGTGCGCGCCCGAACGTTTTCAAAGTGACTGCGATGCACCGGGTTCGCGTGGTAGCCGTCGATGGCGTTCTCGACCATCAGTTTCCAGTTGGCAACGAATCTCACGCGATGAACGCCCGCGTTGATCAGTAGCTCTCCAACGGGCGACAGGTCGGCGATGTCGTCGAGCTCCGCCAGTACCAGTGCTCCGAGATGCACATCGAGCGGAACATCGTCGGGGTTCAGCGTCGCGAACACGAAACCGCGCCTTGATTCCACGCGTGCGTGTCGCAGGCCCAACCGGCTCTTGTCGAAGTCGGCGTCATACCGGTCTGGGTAAGGCACGCTGGCAAGTTCACCGTCGAGTCGGAAACGCCAGCCGTGGTATGGGCAGGTGAACCCGGCGGCATTGCCTCGTTCGAGGTGGCATACAGCGTTCGCACGATGCGTGCAGCGGTTCATCAGGACACGCACCTGCCCCTGTTGATCGCGCAGGAAGATCACGGGCTGACGGCCGATCTGGCGCTGGCGGAAATCGCCCTTGTTGGGAATCTCGCCTTCATGGCCGACGAATATCCAGTGCCGCGAGAAGATCCCATCGATCTCGCGCTCGAAGACCTGCGGATCGCAATACGCGTCGCCATGCACGCGGTCCCTGAGGACCAGGTTGCCGAAGTCGGCCGCCGTTGTGTTTGACATGGGCTACATTCCGGGAATGTGAGGTGCAACGTCAGGCCGGAGCACACATGATCGCGGTCGGCAATAGATGTCCTTACCAACCCTCAGGTGAGCACGCTCGGATCGCGCAGCACCTCGCGCCGGATCATGCCATTGAAGAACCGCTTACCGGATCTGCCACTCCGTACCGATTCGACGAGTCCGTCGACGGCGTGCTGTTTCATGGGCAGTCCCTTGTCCGGGCCGAGCGCCTTGACGCGCCATGCCATCTTGCAACGCATCTCGAGGGCCACGCAGCGCTGGTGCGCACGCTGAATCGAATCGGCGAGGACGAACACACCATGATTGGCGAGGATCGCAGCGTTGTTGGCGCCCATGGCACGGACGTTGGCTTCTGCGCGATCATCGGCAGTCACGTCGCCTTCGTACTCGTTGTACAAGGTCAGTTCACCGCCGACCTGCGCTGAACTCTGGTTGTAGATGCCCGGAACCTCGCCGATTGCAGCCCACACCGTTCCCCAATTGCTGTGATGGTGAACCGCCACCTTGACGTCCCGGCGCAAGCGATGGGCCGCAAGATGCAGCGCGATTGCCGGAGTCACGGTCCAGCGTCCGGAGATGAGCTTGCCGGTTGACTCGATGCGCAAGATGTCTGATGCGCGCACTTCATCCCACGGCACTTCCCATGGGTTGAGCAGCAGAGTGCCATCATCCTGCAGGTAGGAGATGTGACCCCAGTTGTGATCGTCATAGCCCTCGTGGTAAAGCATCCGGGCGAGCACAGCGACTTCCGCTTCCGGAGACAAGGTGAAGTACAGCGTCTTCTGGTCGCCTTCCTCGTAGATTTTTGCTGCTCGAGCGCCGCGCTCGCGGGCGTCGATCGACTCGACATTATTTCCGACGGATCGTCTGGAACTCATAGTGCTCTCTCCTTGGGAGCCTCCATCAGCGCTTCAGCAGCCTGTTGGCGAACTCGGCAAAACCTGGATCCGTGATGAAGCCGATCTGTGCATCGAGCGCCGCGCGCAGATGGTCGTCTGGATCCGAGATGGCGGCGAGTCGTTTGACAGCCTTTAGGGCGCCGCGCGGCATGGAGGCAAATTTGGTGGCCATCTCGATCGCCGCCGTACGGGCATTTTCACAGGCGATAGCCAATCCCCAAGTTTCGGCGGTCGGACCATCAACCTTATCGGCGGCGAGCAGTCTCCACACAGCGTGAGCGCCGCCGCGCTCAGCCACGTAGAGAGTGCCGCCGGTCGCGGGGATCAACCCGGCCTTGATCCATCCCTGCGCAATCCAGCCGTTGGCGCCGATGAAGGTTGCGCTTCCTGCAATCGCGAGATCACAACCAAAACCGACAGCAGGTCCATCGACGGCGGCGATGACAGGGACAGGGCTCGATCGGATCGCGCGGAAGACACCCTGAAACTCTGAGTAGATGGTATCGCGTACAGAGTCGGCGCCGGCCGCCGCCAGGCGAACGATCTCTGGAAGGTTTCCACCCGCGCAGAACGCCTTGCCGTTCGCCGACAACACGATGGCGCCGACGCGATCGTCACTGTTCGCTTGCTCCAGCGCGAGCCGCAGCTCGCGTCCTTCCGCCGGTCCCAACGCGTTTCGTACGTCGGGCCAGTCGAGCGTGATCTCGCAGACCTCGCCCTGAATCCGAGTCACTATGCCCATGATTGAGACGAGTTCCGATCAGCGCTTTGGCCGCACGGTGAAGACGGTCCCGTCCGGGTGCTTGAAGTTTCCTGACGAGTAGCTGTGCCCCATGTTCGTGACGATCATCCGGTCGCTGGCGAAGCCGATGAGATTCTGGCCTGCTTGAACATTCG
>DATAFY010000604.1:0-3545 GCA_036257205.1 Steroidobacter sp.
CGAATGTCTGGTATGCAGTCTAAGAGGCTTTACGCCTCAGAGCAAGGGTCGGGCAGAAACAGGCGAATGAATAAGCCTCTTCCACGAAACGCTGCGGCTGCCAGAGAACCCCCGCCATAAGGCTCATCCGATGAGCTCATCAGATTTCGGACACCGTCTTTCAACCAGTGCATGTTGACGGGTAGCCGACCTGAAGAGCTTCCCTAGATCGACGCTCCACTGAGCGGCGGTGCGCCCACCGGATGAATCAGCGCTCTCGTCCGCTCCTCCGCATTGCTGCGGGCATAACTGTTCAGTTTGTTGTAGAGAGTTTTCAGACTGCAGCCGAGCACCGCCGCTGCCCGTCGTTTGTCACCCTCGCAATAGTCCAGCGTCACTTCGATCAGCGAACGCTCCGCCTCATCGAGACGGGATCCCAGCGGCACATGCAGGCCTGCAGGTCTCGACTGCTCGGCTGGCTGCCGCTGAGTTCCCATTGAAAGGGAAAGATCGACGTCCAGAATGTCGTCCGCAAGAATGAAGCTGCGTTCGATGGAATTCTTCAGCTCGCGTACGTTGCCGCTCCAGCGCAAGGCGCGCAGCACATCCGTAAACGCCGGTGAAAACTGCTTTTCAGTCCCGTTGGCGCGATTGAGAACGCTCAGAAAATATTCGGCGAGCAAAGGCACGTCGCCGGCGCGTTCACGCAGCGGCGGCACGTGCAAAGGAAAAACCGCGAGCCGATACATGAGATCTTCGCGCAACTGACGATTCGCGACTGCTTCGGCCACGTTGCGGTTGGTCGCCGCGACGACGCGGATGTCCGTCTTGATTTCCTGCGTGCCGCCCACGCGATAGAACCGGCCGGTTTCGAGCACACGCAGCAATCGCGTCTGCATGTCCATAGGCATCTCGGTGACTTCATCGAGGAACAACGTTCCGCCCGTCGCACGCTCGAACACACCGGCGTGCGAACGCGACGCACCCGTGAAGCTGCCTTTCTCGTAGCCGAACAACTCAGCTTCGATGAGCGAGGCGGGAATCGAACCGCAGTTGATCGCCACGAGCGGGCCCTGCGATCGATGACTCAGTAGATGAATGCACTCGGCGACGAGTTCTTTGCCGACGCCGCTCTCCCCCATGATCATCACAGTCGCCTCAGTCGGCGCGACTCTCTGGATGAGGGCGAACACCTGCTTCATCGCGGATGAACGCCCGAGCAGGTTCCCCAGGCCATTCTCGTGCAGAGCAATACTTGCATTCACTTGGTCTTCTCTCCCTGGCTCACGTCTTGTGATGCAAATTCTTCAACAGCATCTCCGGTTCCTTTGTAAGAAGGTTTTTATTTCCTTGCACACGTTGTCGGAAAAATACGCCTCTGCTCGGCGAGCTGTGGCGCGCGGACTACACGTGCGCTGCTGAGTCGCTGATGCACCGCTACCCCATGGCATGTTTGTAGATTGCTCATGGCGGCATAGGACTTGCTCATGACCTGTGCAGGAGCGATGCGGGCGATGTCCGTTTCGTTTGATGTGTTCCAACACGCGCGCGTACTCGGAGCGCGCCTGCAGATGAGCTACCCAGCATCTTCGGTTCCCAAAATCGGCGCTCGAGCGTGCGCGCCGCGTACAACTCGCGGTTCAGTTGATCGTTCTCGCTGCCGCCGGGCTGTGGGCAGACCAAACTAATGCGCTACGTCGCTCTTGCCGCCGGATTCGATGGGACGCTTGCCAGAGACGGGCGCTGCGATGAACGTTGCATTGATGCGCTGCGAGCGGTGGCCGCGACCGGGCGAAAGTTGATCCTTGTGACCAGCCGGCAGTTACGCGAGCTGCTTGAGATCTTTCCCGAGGCCCGGATTTTCGACTACGTCGTGGCCGAGAACGGCGCCGTAATGTACTGCCCGGCGACGCGCCAATCCGCGATCCTTGCGCAGGCGCCGTCGGAACTTCTGGTGCAGGAACTGCGGCACCGTTGCATCTCGCCGATGTCGGTCGGCAGTTCGAGCATCACGACGCTTCAGTCGAATGAGGAACGGATTCAGGGGGTCATGCACAAGCTCGGATTGGATTGTCAGTTGGTTGCCAACGACGGCGTCCTCAGCATCCTGCCAGCAGGCGTGGACAAGGCATACGGCGTTCAAGCGGCGCTCAGGGAGCTTGGCGTCTCCCAGCACAATCTGGTCGCCATCGGCGACGGGGAAAATGACATCGCCCTGTTCTCGTTCGCGGAGCATGCAGCGGCCGTACGCAACGCGAATCCGGCGCTCCTACACATCGCCGATCGAACGACGGATGGGCCCTGTTGCGATGGCTTCTTACAGTTTGCACACGACCTGATCGAAACCGATCTTGCAGCCGCACCTCCGCGCCGGCGGCTGCTCCTCGGGAGTCTCGATGATGGCCAGAAGCTGTATGTTGCACCGTGCCGGGACTCGCTTCTCGTATGTGGCCCGACCGGCGCGGGCAAATCGGCGGTGTGCGAAGCGCTTCTGCAGCAGTTCCTCGCGCAGGAATACCAGTGCTGTGTCATCGAAGCGGAGATGACGGGCGCGCTCTCGGTGCGCCGCGGCATGACACTACTTGGCGAGCCGCACGAAGCTCCGCGACTCACGGACGTGGTGAATGCGCTTGAGCAGCCTCATGTGAGCGCGTCGGTCAATCTCGCGGGACTTGCGCCCGAGACGCGTCCGATGTTCACGGAGGCGCTGATGCTGCAACTGCAGGCGCTGCACGACCGCGTTGGCCGGCCGCACTGCATCCTGATCAATCAGGCGCACCGTTTTCTCACGCGAGAAGCTGCAGCTTCGAGCGCAAGGTTCTCGGAAATCACGATGATCTACGCCACATCGGAACCCCAGTTGTTGCCTGCGAACGTTGTGCATAGCGTCAGGTTGATCATCGCCTCCGGCGAGCCATCGGACACCCTGCCGGCGTTGCGCGAGGCATTGCCTCAACTCGTCGCCTATCCCGCGCAAGGGACAATGTTGGGCGCGGTACGTCGGATGTCCGTATTGCGCCCCGGCTCTGACCGCACTGGCCCGATCTCCGCGGGGGTCGTGGCGACCGCGTCCCGATCCTGAATTCTTCTTCGACGCGATAGGGCTCCACTTCACGGGTATTTTGAGTGTGCCTGCGAAGAACCGGAGAGCGAGCCCCGGCAATCTGCGCTTTTTGGGCTGCATGTGTCGTGCGCCAGCAAGCGCGATCGCGGATGCGGCGCGAATGCGCGGTTACACCATGAGCGTAATTTTCTTACGTAGGACGCAACAAAATGCTCGGGCCCGGCGTTGGGCAAGGCGACGAACGCCATACGTGTGCAGCGCATACCAGGCGTCTTGCGAACGAGATCACCACCAGGGCGTGCAAGCTCGCCGCCCGGAATGGCATCCATTTTGCTGACGTGGGTGCTTGGCATGCGAGAGGAGCGGCAGTTCATGCAGTGCTCTCCAAGCTGCTCGTGGACGGGGTGCTCGGCGGCAGGACAAGCGCCAACGGTTGCTCGGCCTATGCGATGTCGTGCAGGTGCGTCGCTGAACGACTGAAGGAATTTACTTGTTTGAGGCT
>DATAFY010000076.1:0-5428 GCA_036257205.1 Steroidobacter sp.
ACTGGAGGCGTTGGAGCCGATCGACAAGCTCACGCGTTCTGCGGCCGTCTCGGCTCACGAAGAGTTGAAGATCTCGTCGGGGCGCGCAGACGTGGAAAGCTCAGTCGACGCCCTGGCTGCGAAGAACGCAACGAGCGCATAGATCGATGCATTGCGATCGACCCTCTTCGGAAGCCTCGCCCGCTCTCGGCGAGCTCCTATCGATTCATGTGCGCCTGCGGCGCACTTGAGCGCATTCTGTGGCGAATCCCCTCTCTGTTCTCGACGACTCCCTGGCGAATCGGGCGGCGCCGCCCGGGTCGATGCGGTACTTCTCGCTTCTCTATGCGCCGGAGGAAAAACGGGCCGGCGTGCTGGCGCTCTACATCATTGATGCGGAGATCCGCGAAACGGCGCAGAGCCCAAACCACGATGTCGCACACACTCGGCTGCAGTGGTGGCGAGCCGAACTCGACCGCCTCGTCAATGACGTTCCGCAACATCCGGCCACGCGCGCGCTGCGCGAACAAGCGGCCGGTCTCGGCCTGGCCAAACTGCACGAACTGCTGGCGGCAGCAGACATGGATCTCGCACGGATGACGTATACGAACGTGCGGGAGCTGCGCGCGTATTGCGCTCGCAGCGGGGGCGCGGCGGCCGAGCTGATCGCGGCCCACTTATACGCACCCGAGACGCTCCCCGAACCGCAGCGTGCGTTCGCGAACCGAATCGGCATAGGCGTTCGTCAGACGGAAATGGTTCGGGATTTGCGTCAGGACGCTTACCGGGGTCGGCTGTACCTGCCCTTGGATGAGCTGGATTCTCGCGGACTCACCGACGCCGATTTGCGCGGTGCGCAACTCACGCCGAAGTTAATGGACGCGCTCGAGCAGTGGCGCGAGCGCATCGTTGAGGAACTCGATTCGAGCGCGGCTGCCGCGAAGGATTCACGCCTGCGGCCCCTGCATGTGCTTGCGGCGCTGCATCGGCGCTTGCTCGACCGGATCGCCGCACGCAACTACGATATCGCCGCCGAGCGCATCGAGCTGGGGCCCCTCGAGAAGCCATGGGTCGCCTGGCGAGCGGCCCGGCGAAGCGTTTCGCTATAAGGGCGTCTGCTGAGGCCGCTCATACGCCGGCGCGGATTAGACGCACACCGAAGTGGCGTTCACTCCCGCTAACCGCTAACTACCGCCTGCCCCCAATACTGGACTTCCCGATGCTCGACCCACGCACTTATCGCCCCGCGCCCGACCTGCTGCGCGAGCGCGTCGTCCTCATCACCGGCGCGAGCGACGGCATCGGGAAGGCCGTCGCGCTCGCAGCAGCGGCGCACGGCGCACGCGTGATCCTCCACGGCCGCAACGTGCGCAAGCTTGAACAGGTGTACGATGCGATCCTCGCCGCTCATCATCCGCGCCCCTCCATTCTTCCGCTCGATTTCGAGAAAGCCGGTCCGGACGACTACGACCAGCTCGCCGCTGCGCTCGATCGTGAATTCGGTCGCCTCGATGTGTTGCTGCACAATGCGGGCATGCTCGGTGAGCGGGCGCCTATCGAGCATTACGACGTCCCAAAATGGTTGCGGACCATGCACGTCAACGTGAACGCGCCTTTCATTCTGACGCGCTATTGCCTGCCGCTTCTGCGACGCTCGCGCGATCCGTCGCTCATTTTTACCTCCAGCGGCGTGGTATCGCAGCCGCGGGCGTTTTGGGGGGCTTACCTGGCGTCCAAGTGGGCCAGCGACGGCCTGATGCACATGCTGGCTGATGAGCTGGACAAACAACCCGCCATGCGCGTCAACAGCATCAATCCGGGCAAAGTGCGCACGAACATGCGCCTGCAGGCGTATCCGGCGGAGGATCGCAGCACATTGCTCCCGCCCGAATCGATCGTGGGGCCTTATTTGTTTTTGTTCGGGCCGGACAGCCGAGGCGTTACGGGACAGACCGTCTCTTGCCAGTAGGCCGGCGTTTCGCACGAGCGCCGCCTTGCTCCGCGTCGGCGCGCGTTTTAACAGCCTGCGACGGCTCCCTGGCAGTGCGCCGTTTGACCCGCCGCCGTGGGCCCCGAGGATCGTGCGACCCGCGCTCATCATGGATCTGCTTCGCGGTCGGCGGCTGCGGCAGGCCCCCCAATTCGTACAGGGCTGCGAGCTGCTGTTCGGATAGCGCTTGGCTCCGCCCGCGCGGCAAATCCCGGGGCAGCTCCAGACCTGCGAACTCGACCTGAATGACGCGACTGACTTTCAGTCCTCGGCTCTCGAACAGGGCGCGCACGGCTGCGCGCCGGTGCGCGCGATGTGAGTCGACGCGAAACCAGCGATTGGCGCCCTCGCCGCCGATCGCTTCAATCTTTTCGAACTCGATCGCCTCCTCCTCGTACTGCACGACTCGCGGCAGCGAATCGAAATCGAATTCGGGATACGGCGCCAGCACTCGCGCCGCGTACGCGGCAGGTATGGATTCGGCGCGGCGTCGCAGGCCATCCGCCAGCCGTCCATCGCTGGTGAGCAGCAACAGACCGCTGTCCCCCGTCTGCATCGTGTTGACCGCCAGCCAGCGAGAGCCGCGCAGTGACGGCAATGACTCCATCACCGATCTGGTTGCGGACGGCGCGCCTTCGCCCGCCGGCTCGGGCGCGACAGGCTGGCCTTGAGGCTTGTGGTAGATGAGCGCCTTCGGGGCGCTTGTAATACGCAGCCGCGCCGTCACATCGCGGCCATCGACCACCACCCGGTCGCCATCCTTGTAGCGATCTCCCGGTTGTGCAGGCTTGTCGTTCAACAGAATGCGGCCCGCAGCCATCCACTTTTCGAGTTCGCGTCGCGAACCGAGGCCGTGCTGGGCGAGCAGTTTGTGGAGGCGTTCGGACAAAATGGCCACGCGTGAGTGCTCAGCGGGGATCAGTCGCAGCCGCCGGTAGGATCGATGAGCGTCTTATGACCCTCGCTCTCATCCTGATCCGAGGACGCAACCAGACTGGGGGCTGCTGCTTGCTCCTCAGACTCCTGCACCGATATCTCAGGCTCTTCAAGGCCGGTCTCTGCCGATTCCTCTGCTGCGCTGTGATCCTCGGATACGGACGCGGCTTCGTGCTCCAACGCGTGTGCGGCCGATTCCTCAGACTCCTGCGCTGCACTCCCGGCCTGTTCCGAAGCGACTGCCGAAGGCTCGGGTTCGGAAGCCTGGGCCGCCGACTCGCCCCCCGGGAGCTCCAGCTGAACTCCGATCGTTTCGACATCCTTCAACTCAGCCAAAGTGGGCAGCTGTTCCAGGCTCTTCAAGCCGAAGTAGTCGAGAAACTCCCGAGTGGTGCCGAGCAACTCGGGCCGGCCTGGCACTTCGCGATGACCGACGGTGCGGATCCAGTTGCGCTCCTGGAGCGTGCGCATGATCGTCGAACTGATCGATACGCCGCGAATCTCCTCGATCTCGCTGCGCGTGATGGGCTGGCGGTACGCGACGAGCGCAAGCGTCTCGAGCAGCGCGCGCGAATAACGCGATGGACGTTCCTGCCACAAGCGCGAGACGATTTCCCCCGTTCGTGGACGCACCTGTATACGCCACCCGCTCGCGACCTCGACCAGCTCGATGCCTCGCGGCGCATATTCGGCCGCGAGCAATTCCAGCGCCACAGTCAGCTGCTCAGGCGTTGGGCGCTCGCGCTCATCGAACAGTTCGATCAATTGCGGCGTCGTGACGGGGCGGCCCGCCGCAAGCAGAGTCGCTTCGATGATGTGCTTCAGATCGTGTTCGTTCATGTCGCTTTAACCTTCTGCATCGTGCGACGTGAGTGCACGGTCATCCTCGCCCTGCGACTGCGACGACTGCGCATCCGGCGTCTCCATGGCGCGCGGTTCTTGCGGCGGTTCGGGGCTCTGGACGTCCGACGCCTCGGCCGCATTCGCGGTCGCTTCCACTAAGCTTTCCGCCGCCCCATCCGTCACATCAGGCGCATCCTCCTCATCATCGAGTACGTCCTCGTCCGGATGCGCCGGCTGCGCGAGGGCGGCCAGATTCTCCTCATCTGCTTGCGCGGCGCCGCCTTCCACGACGGTCAGACGCCGGTTCGCGGCGGCGGCGCGCAAGTGAATAGGCGCGTATGCGGCCGCCTGAACGATCTCGATCAGTCCTTCCTTCATCAGCTCCAGAATGGCGATGAACGTCACGGTGACGCCCATGCGCCCCTCCTGCGCGCGGAAGAGCTGAGTGAAATCGACGAAGGCGACTTCACGCAGATTGCCGAGGATATCCGCCATGCGCTGACGCACCGACAGCCGCTCGCGCGCGACGTGGTGGTGCGCGAACATCTCCGCGCGCGAGAGCACGTCTTTGAATGCAGAGAGCATCTCCTGCAGCGTGACCTGCGGCAGCAGGCGCACGACCTTGCGCTCCAGCAATTCCGCCGAGGCAGGCACGGTATCGCGCTCGAGCCGGGCGAGCCGATCAATATCCTCTGCGGCTTTCTTGAAACGCTCATATTCCTGCAGGCGGCGCACCAGCTCGGCGCGGGGGTCTTCTTCCTCCTGCCCATCCGGGCCGGCGGGGCGCGGAAGCAACATCCGCGATTTGATTTCCGCCAGCATGGCCGCCATGAGCAGGTATTCGCCGGCCAGCTCAAGCTGCAGGTCCGCCATCACCTCGATGTACCGCATGTACTGGCGCGTGATCTCGGCGATCGGGATGTCCAGGATGTCGAGATTCTGTTTGCGGATGAGGTACAGCAGCAGGTCGAGCGGACCCTCAAAGGCCTCCAAGAACACCTGCAGCGCATCGGGCGGGATGTACAGGTCGCGCGGCAGCTCAGTGACCGGCTCACCCTCGACGACGGCGAACGGCATCTCGGTCTGCTGCGGCGGCGGCTCGGGCGCCAGCGCCCCGACATCGGGTTGCGAGCCGGTGTCTTCGATGAGTGTGAGTTCGGGCTTCATTTCTCTTAACAGCTATCACACTGAGCGGTGAACGGCGACGGGCCGGCGGCGCATACAACCGCGCGCGCTGTTCACAACGCCCCTCACGACCGCCTAACGATAGTTCATCCCCATCGCCTGCTGGACCTCTTCCAGCGTCTGGCGGGCGACGTCACGGGCTTTTTCGCAACCTTCAGCGATAATGCCGCGAACCAGATCGCGGTTCTCCTGGAACTCCTGGGCTCGGGCGCGCAGGGTCGTGATCTCCGCGACCACGGCGTCGGACAGGCGCTTCTTGCAGTCAAGGCAGCCGATGCCCGCCGAGCGGCAACCCTGCTGCACCCACGCTTGCGTCTGTGAGTCCGAATAAATCTTGTGAAGCTCCCAGACGGGACATTTCTCCGGATCGCCCGGGTCGGTTCGGCGGACGCGCGCCGGATCCGTCTGCATCGTTTTGAGCTTCCTAGCCACTGAGTCTGGGTCCTCGCGCAACCCGATCGTATTGCCATACGACTTCGACATCTTGCGCCCGTC